>JBMYQZ010000006.1:22235-24355 GCA_049601855.1 Limisphaerales bacterium
AATCGTGAGCGTGCCCCGTGGCGGATTGAGCCCAAAATCCGAAAGCGACGTGATTTCTTCAGGCGGAATCGTGAGCGATGACTTAAGTTCGGAACAGGCGCGGAGGAGAAGCTGGATGAACACCTTGTAGGCCGGGTATTCGCTTGGCCGGACCATACGCCAACGATGATTGCGCAGCTCGACCGCCACAGTGGAATTGGTGACGTTGAATTCGACCCGATTGACCGCCACCGCGTTAACGGTCGGCAGCAGCAGCGATTCCTCCTGCTCGACCTTCTCATCCCAACCGGCGGGACGCTCGTACACACTGATGTAGGCGAACAATGCGATCGCCAGGGCCAGGAGCAATTTTGGCTGTCGTGGGTTCATCAGTTTTGTCGTCGCAACCAGACAATCCAGCCAAAGAAGAGGATACCACCGGGAATACCGGCAAGATAGATCCAACGCAGGTTGTTGGCCTGCTGCTTCGTCAGGCTGAATTGGTATTCGGTCACCGGTTGTGGCGCGATGCCGATAAGTTCATCCTGATCGATCAGCCAGCTCATGGTGTTCCATGCGAAATCATAGTTGCCTGCCTGCATCAGGTTGTTGTTGGCAAAGCAAAGGGAATCACCCAGCACCACAATACGAGTGCTTCCTTCGGTCACGCCCTGGATGCCACCTTTCTCCACCACGGCAGCGACCGGGATGTTCCCTTCCCGGTCTCCCTTCAGCGCGACGCGATTCTCGTAATCGGTCATCTCAACTCCGTTCACGCTGGTGCGTAAAAGCTCCAAGACTTGCGGCGCATCTGCCGCCTGGTTCGACAACGTGCTGCGCACTGGGCGCGGGGCACTGAACACCACCGCCGAATTGGCCTGGCGCAACGGTCGCAAAATAGGATGGCTGCCAAATTCCTCCGGGAAAAGAATCAACGTCCCTCCCGCCGTTGTCTGCGCCCGATCGAGCACCATTTTCTTCGAAACCTCGACCCCCCATTTGCGCAACAACAACTCGAGACCGGTGTCCGGCTTGATGCGAAACAACACCAGCATTCGTCCGCCGGCTTCGAGATAGCGATCGAGCTTGATGATGTCCTCCTCGGCCAACGTGCCTCCCAAGCCGGGGAGAATGACGACCTTCACTTCGCGGGGAATCTCCGCCACCGCTTTCAACTCAATGGCCCCCACCTTGGTGTTTTGCTTTTGCAGCAGATCCGTGAACGCGCTGTACGCAACCACCGAACCAACGTTGGTCGGACTGTGATAATTTCCATAGCCGGTGATGTAGGCGACGTACGGGTTCCGGGTGTGTGACACCGAAGCCAACGCCGAGGTGAAAAACGATTCCCCGGTGAAGGCCTTCCGTTTGACCGACTTGGTCCGGCCGGCCACGAGTTCATCGGTGTTGTATTGCGACAGCTGGCCCTTCGGCACGAGTTTGTGGTTCGTGCCGTTACTGAAAATGACGGCATCCTTGACGTTGGGGCCGAGTCGGTAGACCTCCTTGATCTTCTCAGCGCGAGTCGGCTTCTTGTTGTAGTCCACCGTTTCCAGGCGGATACGCCGATTGGCGTCGCGATATTGGCGCAACATCGTTTCCACGTGCGTGTAGAGCGGCGACTCGCTGTCGAAAAACACGATCACATCGATGTCATTGGTCACCGTTCCCAAGACCTGCAACGTCACCGGTGAGAGCTCTTGAAAATGCTCATCCGAGAGCGAGATGACTCGCGGATGCCGCAGGGCGATGTAGTTGACCATCAGCACGATCGCCAACAGCGACAGAATGGATAGCGCCACGTTGAAACGTGCCTCCGAGCGGGAGGGCCCGCGGACTGGTATGGGAGGTGGAGTTTCGTCTGCCATGTCAACGCCAACGCCGGCTCTCGACGGCTTTGCTGGTCAAAAAGAGAAAGAACACGGTGAGCGAAAGATAAAACACCGTCGGTCGCACATCGATCACACCCCGGGTGAAATCGCGCATGTGTTCCAGCGAGGAAATGTGGGCTAGGAAATCGGAGAGTATACCCGGCTCCAGCGGCCGAAGTTGTGAGAAGTAGCCGGCCAAGAACAAGCCCAATCCCAACACGAAGGTGGTCATCGCCGCGATGATCTGGCTTTTTGTAATCGAGGAGCAGA
>JBMYQZ010000007.1:0-5185 GCA_049601855.1 Limisphaerales bacterium
GCAGTAATACAGAAAGCGACAAACATCTTCGTGAGGTAATCCTTCACCTCCGGTTTCTGCCACTGGGTGAGCAGCTCGATGGAACGCTGCTTGAAAACGAATAGTACTGCGACCACCGCGCCGCTTTGGATCACGATATTGAAGACGTCACTTTGGCGCCAGTTCTCCCCCAGTTGCTGGGTCAGCAACAGGTGACCGGTCGAGGAAATCGGGAGGAATTCGGTGATTCCTTCCACGATCCCGAGAATCACAATGATGAGCCATTCAGGTAGGTCGGCCATGGGCGCGCTGTTAGACGTCAATTCCCGCGCGCTGGCAAGCCATCAATGGCCCGATCACTCGTCAAAAAGGCCCTTGTGCCTGCATCTGCTGCTTGCTTTGCCATATGGCCGTTCGTATTCTTCGCTAAAGCCTAAAGCCTTCATGGACAAACGCTTAACGAGAAAAGCCAAGCCGGTCCGCCCCCCCAAGGCCGCTTCCGTACGCCCGCGCAAGGCCGGCGCCCCACCTGTCCGAGTGAAAGGACCCCAAGGTGCTTCTGGTTCCGGTGCCGGGCCAGACGAAGAAGGTGGAGCCAGTGGCAAGACGCGAATTCTCGCAGTCGATGATACCGCCGGCGATCTTCGCGACTTGCGCAACGCCCTGAAGGCGACGCACGCGGAAGTATTCACCTGCTCCAACGGCAAGGCCGCGATCGAATTCCTCAAGGGTGACCCGGTGGATCTCGTGGTGCTCGACGTCCTGATGCCAGAAATGGACGGCTACGAGGTATGCCGCGCCATCAAGCACGATCCCCGTACCAAGGATGTCCCAGTCATTTTCGTCAGCGGAAATATCCAATCTGAGGACTTCGACAAGGGAATGGACGTTGGCGCTTGGGACTATATTTCCAAGCCGATCAACCCGATGGAAGTCGCCAACCGCGTCAACAACGCGTTGGAGATGAAGCAGGCGCGCGACAAGCTGAAAGTCGCCACCATCGTCCCCGAGGAGCAGGTCCGCGAACAACTCGCCCTGCAACAGAAAATGGCGGACTTCCAGATGGCAATGATGACCACCCACTGGCACAAACGCTTTGGTCAGCTCTCGGCGAACTTTGCGGAGGAGATGAAGACGCCGCTGGCGTCTGCCTTGGGCAACATCCGGATGATGATGGTCGACGACCAGATTGAATCCCGCCATCGCGACAAACTGGCCATGGTGTATTCCCATTTCCGCAAAGTGGAGGAAATGCTCAAACGCCTCCTCAACGTGGCCGAACGCGTCCCGCATCCGCAGATCGTCACCGTGGCGTCGACCGTGAACGACGCCATCCAGCTGCTTAATCTCGAGATCCAGTATTACCAGATCAAACTGGTCGTCCAACTGGATCCCACCGCGCAATGGGTGGGCATGCCGAGCGAATTGGGCCGGGCCGTGCTCTACCTGCTGCACAACGCGATTGAGTCGGTCACCTATCGCCCCCGGATTTATCCCGAGTTCACGAACGACGAAGAGGCAGAGCCGGTGGACATGGTTCAACCGAAGAACATGGAACCGGAAATCCGCGTCGTGGTTGAACAAGACGAGGGCCAGATCGACATCCACGTGATGGACAACGGAGCGGGCATTCCCCCGGAGCAGATGGAGCAAGTCTTTGAACCTTATTTCACCACCAAGTCTGCGCCACACATGGGTGCCGGTCTGCATCTGGCCCGCTCAGTCGCGCGCGCCGGTGGCGGTGAACTGGTCGCCTTTTCACCCAATAACGACGGACTCACCCAATTTACAATCGCGATCCCGCTTTTCGACCCCTCAACGTATGAAGAGGATTTCACCGAGGTCGAAATCGATCCCGGTGCGGAAACGGTCACGGATTTGGAAGGGGCGATGGAGGACGAACAGGCCGGAGATGAAGGCGGGGAAACCCCAGCCTGACGATCGGCCTTGAGAAACCGGATTGATGGTTCTCGATGGGTGATCGGTGAAGGAACGGATCCCAACCTCCCGCGTAAACCACACGAAACTTCAAATCCCGACAATCTCAGAGTTCAATCGCTTTGGGGATTCAGAGCATCTTCGTCAGCAACTCTTCGTTCGTCTTGAACTTCTTGAGCGCGCCGGTAAGCGTCTCCATGGCCTCGATCGGATTGAGATCCACCATCATGCGGCGTAGCTTGAAGATCGCATCGATGTGTTCCTTCGGAAACAGCTTCTCTTCTTTGCGCGTGCCACTCTTGGGAATGTCGATCGCGGGATAAAGACGGCGATCCGACAGCTTGCGATCGAGCACGAGTTCCATGTTACCCGTGCCTTTGAATTCCTGGAAAATCAGCTCATCCATCCGCGAACCGGTATCGATCAAGGCGGTCGCAATGATCGTGAGCGAACCACCCTCTTCAATCTTCCGGGCCGCAGCGAACATCTTGCGGGGAATCTCCAAGGCGCGGGCATCGACACCACCGGACATCGTCCGCCCGCTGCCGCCATGCACGCTGTTGTAGGCGCGAGCCACGCGGGTGATGGAGTCCAGCAAAACCAGCACATCCTGACCGCCTTCCACCATGCGGCGACAACGCTCAATGGTGAAACGGGAGAGACGGACATGGGTCTCAAGGTCCATGTCATTGGAGGAGGCCACCACCTCGGCATTCACCGAGCGTGTGAAATCCGTAACCTCTTCCGGACGCTCGTCGATGAGCAACACGATTACCTTCATTTCCGGATGATTCTTGGTCACCGCGTTCGCGAGCTGCTTGAGCACGGTCGTTTTGCCCGTGCGCGGCGGGGCCACGATAATACCACGAGTTCCCTTGCCGATCGGAGTGACCAGGTCGATCACACGCGTTTCGATTTCGTCCGGATCGGTTTCGAGGTTGATCTTCTCGATCGGATCGATGGTGGTAAGATTCTCGAAGCGCACCGCCTTGGTGTAGTCCATGAACTCCATGTCGTTCACCTTCAGGACTTCCTTGAGTTGCGGGCTGATTCCGCGATGCGGCGGCACCAGGCGTCCGAGAATCTTGGAACCTTCGCGCAGGAAATTCCGCTTGATGGTGTCCGGCGTGACGAAGATATCCGTCGGTTTGGGCTGAAAGTGATTATCTTGGGAACGAAGGAAACCAAAGCCCTTCTCCGAAACTTCCAAGAAACCTTCACCGGTCTCGGGTACCTCAATATCCGTGCGTGGTCCACGGTTGCCCCGGTTCTTATGTTTTTTCGATCTGGCCATAAAAAAGAGTTCGATCTTGCAGGTCTGAAACAAACGAAATGAGCTTTCAGCCCAAGAAGTTTATCGGGAATTTCCGAAATACTTGCCGACTTTCCAGAATGGAATACCGAAGTGTGGTCGGCAGAAACCTGCGATGCGCGAATCTTTAGTCCCACCTGCCCTTCCGCGCAACAAAATTTTGTCCACCGTCACCACGCCCGAAATCCGATGTCATTCCGGGAAGAGAGTAAAAAGTGGTACAGCTGCAGGGATTCGAACCCCGAACCTCCTGATTCGTAGTCAGGTGCTCTATCCAGTTGAGCTACAGCTGCACAAAAGGGACGCAAAACGTAGTGGGGGGCTCCGCAGGATTCAAGCCTGATTTTATTGGTTTTTTCTGCGATTGCGCCGAGGGCCTTTCGTGGTCATCTTCCGCACGCTCCAAAGTGCAACATGGCGAAGTTCAACGGTAAATCTGCAGTCGAAGCAATCACGATACGGGGAGCGCGGGAGCACAATCTAAAAGATATCTCGCTCGATGTGCCATTGGGAAAATTTGTGGTGGTGACCGGCGTCAGCGGTTCGGGGAAGAGTACCCTGGCGTTCGATCTGATTTTCAACGAGGGGCAGCGACGGTTCTTGGATTCCATGAGCGCGTACGCTCGGCAGTTCGTCGAGCAGATGGCGCGGCCGGAGGTGGACGTGATCGCGGGGATTCCGCCAACGGTCAGCATCGAGCAGAACACCTCTCGCGGCGGCGGCAAAAGTACAGTCGCCACCGTGACGGAGGTGTATCATTTCATCCGTCTGTTGTTTGCGCGTTTGGGGACCCAGTTTTGTCCTGATTGCGATGTGGCGGTGGCGCCGCAGACGCGCACGCAGTTGATCGCGACACTGAAGAATGAGGCGCGTAAGCGGGGTGAACTCAAACTGCTGGCCCCGGTTATCCGCAATCGCAAGGGCTTTCACTCATCCGTCGCGGCGTGGGCAGCCAAGCAGGGATTCGCGGAGGTCCGCGCAGATGGTGATTATCATTCCACGGCTGAGAAGTTTCGACTGGATCGATTCAAGGAACACGACATCGAAGTGGTCGTGGGAACCTTGAAGAAATCTGGCGGCGATCCTCATGAACTGGTTGCTCAGGCATTGAAAATAGGCCAAGGGACAATTATGGCCTCGGACTCAAGGAATGAGGTCAGCGTTCATTCGACGGAGCGTGCCTGTCCGCAATGCCAAACGTCATTCCCGAAGCTCGATCCCAAGAATTTCAGTTACAACTCCTCGCAAGGTTGGTGTCCGGAGTGTCGTGGTTTCGGGGAGACATTTTATCTTCCGGAAGTCGATCGAGGGGCGCGAGCGGATGCCATCGAAGAATCGTGGTTTTCGTGGCAGGAGGGTGAACGCGAGTCGTGTGAGAGTTGCCAGGGAGCGCGGCTCAAACCGTTGGCTCGCGCCGTGCGTCTGGTGCTTGCCGGAGGCGACCGGGCGTCGAATGACAGCCCGACGATCGACTACTTCGCCGACGCCACCGTTGACTCGGCCTTTGATTGGTTTCGCTCGCAGAAACCGCGGGGTGCAGCTGCCGAAGTTGCGCGTGATGTGTTGCCCGAAATCACGGAACGGCTCCGCTTCCTGCGTGAGGTTGGACTGGGTTATTTGCAGATGGGGCGAGGCGTCCCCACCCTTTCCGGAGGTGAATCGCAGCGGATTCGCCTGGCCGCGCAATTGGGATCGAACCTGAGCGGCGTGCTTTACGTGTTGGATGAACCAACGATCGGCCTCCACGCGCGTGACAACGACCGTTTGCTGAGCACGCTGCAGCAACTCAAGGGCAAGGGGAATTCGTTGATCGTGGTGGAACACGATGAGGACACAATGAGTCGGGCGGATTTTGTGATCGATCTGGGGCCGGCCGCGGGAGTAAACGGCGGCGAAGTCGTGGCGGCAGGGAGTCTCAACGATCTCAAGCGGAATGCAGACTCCGTGACCGGCGCT
>JBMYQZ010000007.1:5195-24237 GCA_049601855.1 Limisphaerales bacterium
AGTTACACCGGCAGCATCCCGCGCGCGGCCAGCGCCGACCGGTTTCCCAACTTCCCTCGGCAAAATCGCGTAAAGCCAAGACTGATTGGCTGATTCTCCAAGGAGCCGACCGCAACAACCTGAAAGACGTGTGTGGCCGGATTCCGCTCGGACGATTCAGCGTGGTTACTGGCGTCAGCGGCTCCGGCAAGAGCACCTTGGTTCGCGAGTGCCTGCTGCCCGCGATGGAAGAAGGAGTAAAGCGGAAGAAGGGAATTCCCGGACTACTTGGAGGGGAGGCGATCTCAGCGGTATACGAAGTCGATCAAGCCCCGATTGGACGCACACCCCGGTCCACTCCCGCGACGTATGTCGGTTTCTTCGATGAGATTCGCAAGCTGTTCTCCCAAACTCCCGAGGCCCGACTCCGCGGCTACGGGCCCGGGCGATTCTCCTTCAACAGCCCTCAGGGTCGTTGCCCGGAATGCCAAGGCGCGGGGCAAATCAAGGTGGAGATGAACTTCCTTCCGGCGGCATACGTCACTTGTGAAACCTGCTCCGGACTTCGCTTCAACCCCGAAACGCTCGACGTGCTGTTCAATGGTCGCAACATTTCTGAAGTGCTTGGCTTGAGCGTCGAGCAGGCTATCGAATTCTTCAATGGGTTTCAGAAAATAAAGCGCCCCTTGGAAGCGTTGCGCGACACGGGGCTCGAATACCTGACGCTTGGACAACCGAGCCCCACACTGAGCGGTGGCGAGGCGCAGCGGGTCAAGTTGGTGAGTCATCTGCTGACCGGATTGAAGGATCCGCACCTCTTCAATCAACGGCCCAAGCGAAACTTCTTTATCCTCGAAGAGCCCACAATCGGCCTGCACATGGCGGATGTGCGCCGGTTGGTGGAGGTGCTTCAACGATTGGTCGATTTCGGTCACACCGTCCTGGTGATCGAACACAACCTCGATCTCATCGCGGAAGCCGATTGGGTGGTTGATCTCGGCCCTGAAGGCGGACATGCGGGCGGTCAGATCATCGCGGAAGGAACACCGGAGACGATTGCCTCTGCAAAAGGTTCACACACGGGAAGCTACCTGAAACCGGTTCTAAAGAAGGCCGCCAAGAACGGCACGGTCAAATCGACAGGACGCTGACCGCTCCGGCATTGCTCCAGCGGATGAAGATAGCGATTCCGGGAATCGGCAACACGGAGGTCACCGCTTTGCCAGCAGCCAAGGCCTTGGCTGCCCGCGTCACGCCAGACATGCTGAAATGAAACTGAAGCAACTTCTCGCCATGCAAAAACTCCAGGCGCGCCCCCTCGTAGCGCATCAGTTCGAGTTCCCAACGCTGGACCTCCACTTTCAGCTTCTTGGCCTTGACGCAAGCAGTGCAGAAACGAATGGCATCCGTCCACGGATGGGCGTCAGCCGGTAACTGCTCCTTCACCACGTACTCGCGAAACAATTCGCCGAAACGTCGGCCCAGGATACTCACGGAGTCCGGCAACAAGGCGGTTACGGTTTCCAAGCGCTGCCGACGGATCGACTTGGTGAAATCATGCACATCATCCTTCGGCAACTCGGCGAGCACCCGCGCTTCCTCCGCGCTCAGGCCAAATGATGCACCAATCGTGACGGGATCGGCGAAGAAACGATTCCGTAACGTGGAATCCGTTAGAATCCTGGCAAGCAGTTTCTGGGTGGCGGCTAATTCCATCGGTTGTTGCGCTGGCCGATCTCACGGGCCTGGGCAACACGTTCGATGATGCTGTCGACCGACGAGGTCTTATCGTCTTGCTCAAAAACGATACCACGTACCGGCGCCGCTTCAACGACCTCCTTGAGAAGCTTCCAGACGTCGTCTTGATCGACCACCGAAGGTTGACGATCGTCCGCGCCTTCGCGCACGTGTAATTGTACAATACGATCGAGCGGGAGTTGGCGCAGCGAAGCATAAGGATCACGCCCACCGACCACTTCCTGATTAATGAAGCTGTTCACGTCCAGCAACATGCCGCAACCGCCCCAACCGAGGACTTCATGCACGAATTCCTTTTCCGGCATTTCACCACCGGGAATGGCGAATCGATGATCGACGTTTTCCAAGATCACGGGCGCTGCAATCTTCCGACGGACGGTGACCATGTTACGCGCGACCACGTCGATGGCCTCACGGGTGAAGGGAAGCGGCGCGGGTTTACCGATGCCGATGCCCCCGGCCCGGGTGTAACCAATGTGTTCACTCCACCAAGGCGGGTGGAGGGCCTTGATCAGGTTGGAAACTTCTTCGAGGTAATCCTCATTCACTCCTTCGGCGCTTCCGAGAGAGAGATTCAAGGCGTGCGGAATTACGGTAAAGTGCTCGGTGAGCCGTTCCAACTCCTCCAACTTGTCAGCCGGGGCAAAAAGATAGTCATCGGCGACCACCTCTACGAAATCGATCGTGGACTGATAACGATACAACTGATCCTGAAAACGACTGCGGTAACTCACTCCGACTCCAAGTCGGGGCAGTTTCGCCAGCAAATTGCTGATTTCAGTCTTTCGTCCCACGTTCTGACGCTCTTAGTGTTCCACCGCTACAACCCACCCGTAATGCCGACCTTCGTCGAAGATCTTCCAGAGTGGAATAGCCAAGAATCTGAGTGATGGTGTCCTTCATGACCAGCAAAACTTCTACCCCGGAATAGGCATTCTGCGAATAGGTCATTCGCCTAGCAGGCTGTGGAAAAACACCTGAAAACCTTATTTCTTCCAAAATCGGGCGATTATTCGTCCGACCACCCAAGGTCACTCCGGTTGACCTGATACAGCAAGCCAAGCATACGTAGCTCCACCCCGAGAAAATACAGGGAAACCACGCCACTGAGCACGACCGGCACCACCGGCACGCCAACGTAGGTCACGAACAGATTGTCTAGGAAGTAGCGGAGAATCAGCATCGTAAACAGCAACACCGAGGCGAGCATGTATTGGGTGTACAGCTTGACCATGCCCGGCATCACCACGAAGGGATTGAGCGCCAGGTAATCCCTGTTGGTGGCCACCGCGAGCAGGCACACCGGCATGTATAAGAGCCCCCACGCCGCCGTCGGGAGCACGATCATCAGTCGCAGATCCTGCCAGCCCTCCATAAACCCGTAAATCAACAGAGGCAGGAAGGAAACCAACGCCGACGCGAGAAACATTAACAACGGCTGCACGATCTGGGCCTTCCAATCCGCGAAGTCCGGCCAACCAGGCAATTCATCCTCTCCATCGGCGGTCGATCGGATGATCTTCATGATGTAGGCAAAGACGTAGCCACTGGCCACGATCGCCACCCGATAATCAAATTTCGCCACAAAATCCAAGACCACATAGATGATCGTGCCGATCAACAACAACCAGATGCCTTCGGGCGAGAGCGGGAATTTAAAAATGTCGCCGAGGCATTGAAACAAGGAGCCATGATGCAATTTCTGCTGGCGCTGCTCGCTGGCGAGTTGGAATTGCAGTGAGCGACAGCTTTCCTTGCAATAAGGGCAGATTTGTCGTTCCTGTCCCGAAACTTCCAACTTGTTGACGCAGTCGTCGCAAAACTTGAGGTGACACTTGGGACAGACCAGCGAGAGGAAGTTCGCCGGGTGTTTATCACAGGGCTTGTTCTCATACGAACTCCGAGCCGATGACTGTGCCGGCAGGTCCGTCAGCTCTGGTGCCCCCGGATCGGATTCCGGTTCCTCCACCGGTGCGGGAGGTGGTGCTTCCTGTGGTTCATTTTCTGCCGCGACCTTGTCAGCGACGGCGGCCGGCGTGCCCGGAGGTGGCGCCAGGATGTTCGTTTGATAAGTCAGGCGAATCCGGCCAAGTCGCAACACATCACCGTCTTCCACCGCACCTTCGGATACCTTGTCCTCATTGACGTAGCTTCCGTAGGTCGACGCCAGATCCTTGACCTGCAAACGACCGTTCTCCTCGGTGATCACCGCGTGATGACGCGAGACGCTTTTGTGCGGCAAGCGAATGCCATTGTCGCGGCTGCGACCGACCTTCACCGGTTCATCCGAGAGAATGAATTCGGCGCCCTTGAGTTGATCTGAGGTGACACGAAGAAGTCCCATGGTCAAATATCCAAATCTCCTTCCTGTTCCTCTTCCGCAGCCGGACCGCCCGGTGGTCTGATCAGCAGGGGCAACGGCTGCGGATCACCAACGGCAATTTCATTGTAGAGACGCGCCATCCCGCGAACGCGTGCCTTGGAGGGAGAGCGCAGACTCAGCGGCAGCTTCAAGTCCTCATACTTCGCCTTGGGTTCGAGCTGCTTGATCCGACGCATGAAACGGCCCATCCCGATGTGCGAAATGTTGGCCTCAACCAACATCTTGAGCGCGAGTCGGTCGGCCTCGTAGAGCAAATTGGCGGGCATGTCCTTCTCGAGCAGCATTGGTGCATTGGCACGCACATTCGCGATGATCGCCGCATCGTTGCCGAGCACATGTTGCACATACATGTTGGGGCCCTTCTTGGTCACCAAGGCAATGATGCCGTTGCGCAACATGATATGCGCCACCTCGTGCGCAATCATGCCGGTGACTTCTTCCGAAGTCTCCGCCCGATGCAGGACGCCGGTGAAGATGTAAATGTCCCCACTCGGTAATCCGAACAGGTTCGGCTGGGGTGACTCAACAATATGGATGCGAAAGTTGTGCTGATTGGTCCGCACGGCCGGCGGCAACAATCGATAAAGGAAATTGTCCAGTTGTCGCTGAACGTTCTTGTGCTGGTCAGTCACCGAGTGTTTGGCTTCCACGATCTCCTTCAGCTTCACACCGATTTCCTGATCCACATCAGCCGACATCTTGGCCACAATTTGCGGCAGGCTCCGCTCGATCCCGAATCCGAGAAACAACGCCGCCCCAAGGAAAACGGCGACGAAAACCATCATCGTGATGACCCGGCCAATCCCCTCTTGGCGACTGCGACCCTCACGAATATGTCGTCGCAATTGACCTTGAGTTCGGAAAACGGATTCCTTGAGGATCCGCTGTTCGTAGGCGGTGAAGCGCCACTCCGGGTGATCCGGGTGCATGAACGTCACCGGGCTGTTCTTGGAACCTCCGATATCGAGTTGTAAGTCCTTCAGGCCAAGCGTCTTATCAAGATCCGTTCCTTTGAATTGGAGCGCATCTTCGCCTACCGACAAAGTGCCGGTGACGGCGCTTTCCTCGTCTCCTTCGGTCTTGACGGCGCGGGAGGGATATTTGCTTGCAGGTTTTGCCATCGTGGAGCCGGTCGCACGACCGGAGCGGGTTTATAAGACAGGATTTACGTTCGGGAACGCGCGCATCCTATTTCGCCACTAGGGCAAACGAGAAGTCCTTTTTGGGGAATCCGAAAAATCGTTTCAGACGCGAGCGGCGCCCACGATGTTCCTCCACGGCATCTTCGTAAGCCCGGCGATTGTCATCATCGAAACAGACGAACAGCACCCGCCGAAGCAGCACATTCTCCTGCAACGCACGGCAAGCCTCCCTCAGCGCGATACGACTGGCCTCCGGAATCGGGAAACGATAAG
This sequence comes from Limisphaerales bacterium, assembly GCA_049601855.1. Lineage (GTDB taxonomy): Bacteria > Verrucomicrobiota > Verrucomicrobiia > Limisphaerales > JAYPXF01. Next base: position 10,731 of record JBMYQZ010000007.1, read on the forward strand.
CCCCGGTGCTGATGCAGGGAAAGGCGGCCGAGATCAGGCTGTGCTCCCGGAGCAACCGAAAGCAGGCGCGATAAGTGTTCGCCAATTGATCGGCTTCACCGCTGGTGCCGTCACGCCAGATCGGACCAACCGCATGAATTACCCGTTTGGCCGGCAATTCGTAGGCATCGGTAATCTCTGCGCTGCCGGTGGCACAGCCGTTCAACCGCCGACATTCTTGAACCAATCCTGGCCCCGCCTCACGATGGATGTCCCCGACCACACCTCCACCGCCCAGCAGGGATGTGTTGGCCGCGTTGACGATGGCATCCACCTCCACCCGGGTGATATCGCCGCGACAGATTTCGATCCGTTCACGCATATGACTCTTCACCATAACGCTTCCCGGGATTTCCCGCCTAAGAAAAATCCTGATTACCGGTGAGGGATTCTACTGAATCAGGATTTGGGCTCCTTGGCTGGCAGATCCTTGCGTGGAAACAAGGGCGATGGTTTGTTCACCTTGTGCCCGGAGTTCATGCCACCCCACTCTGCCTCCGACAAACGGTCGGGCTCCCCTTCAAGATGCAACTGTTCGAACATCCGGGCGGACGATGTCGGCAGATAAGGCCACAGGAGAACCGCCAGAATGCGAACGATTTCCACGAGATTGTACAAGACCTCGTCCAAGCGCTCAGCCTGGTCCGGATCCTTGGCCAGTTTGAATGGGGCCGTCTTGTCGACGTACTCATTCGCCCGGCGCACCAACGTCCAGATGGCGTGGAGCCCAGCCTGTAGTTGGTGAGACTCAAGTTGTTCCTTCGTCTGCCGAACCAGTTCTCCAACTTCCGTCGCGAGCTCATTATGGCGCTTGGGAACGATGCCATCGCGATAGCGATTGAGCATGGAGAGCGAACGATTGACGAGGTTGCCAAGGCCGTTGGCCAATTCGGCAGAGTAACGATTCGCAAACCCATCGTCGGTCCAGTTGCCATCCGGGCCGATGTCGAGCTCACGAACGACATAGAAACGGAAGGCATCGATGCCCCATTCGTCGATCACGGCAATCGGGTCGACGGTATTGCCGGTGGACTTGGAAATCTTTTCACCGTCCTTCTGCCAAAAGCCGTGCACGAGCACCTGCTTGGGCAGCGGCAGCCCCATGGTCTTCAACATGATCGGCCAGTAGACGGCGTGAAAGCGCAGGATGTCCTTGCCGATGACATGCACATTGGCCGGCCATAATTCCGCGTTTTCACCACTATGTTCGAAATCGGCGGCATCCAAATCCAAAGCGTCGCACACCGCAGCATCGCCATGCACGACGGGAATACTGATGTAGTTCGTCAGCGCGTCGAACCAGACGTAGGTCACGTAGTCCTCGTCGAACGGAAATGGAATACCCCACGAAAGCCGTTCCTTCGGACGCGAACTACAAAGATCGCCAAGATCATCGTTCTTCAGGAAGCCGAGCACCTCATTGCGACGATAATCGGGCTGCACGAAATCTGGATTCGCCTCGAGATAGTCGATCAGCCACTGCTGGTGCTCGCCCATCTTGAAGTTGTAGTTCTCTTCCTCCAACTCGATCACCTCGCCCCATTGCGGACCGAAGCTACCGTCTTCCTCGCGATCCTGTTCGGTCAAGAACTGCTCCTGCTTTTTGGAATAGAAGCCGGAGTATTTCTCGCGGTAAAAGTGCCCGGTCTTTTCCAGTTTCGCCAACACGGCCTGCACCACCTTCTTGTGCGGTGCGGAAGTCGTGCGCACGAAATCGGCGTTGACGAGATTCAGTTTCGTGGCAAAGGCCTGCCAGGTCTCGGCGAGCCCGTCGCAGTATTCCTGCGCTGATTTGCCATGTGCGATCGCGGAGGCCTCAACCTTCTGACCGTGTTCGTCGAGGCCGGTGAGATAAAACACTTCCTCGCCCAACGCCAAGTGGACGCGCGCGATGACATCTGTGATCACCTTCTCGTAGGCGTGTCCCAAATGGGGCTCGCCGTTGACGTAATCAATCGCCGTTGTGATGTAGAAGCGCTTGCTCATGCTCAACCCATTCCTTGCGAACGGGCGGGTAAGCAACCACGTCCCCGGTCAAATCTCAACCTTGAACTGCTCGCCGGCCTTCACCGTGCGGCAGAAACCGGCCATCAGCTCGGGAATCGCCTCGAGGTCCTTGAGATTGATCACTTCGACGGGCGAATGCATGTAACGGTTGGGCAGGCTGATGAGCGCACTGGGAATGCCACCGCGGGTCAGGAAAATCACGTCGGTGTCCGTCCCCGTGCTGCGTGAAGCGGCTTCGTGTTGCAGGGTGATCTTCTTCTTCGCGGCAATCTTCTCAAGGCGCTCCACCAGCACCACGTGATTGCCGCCGCCATGGGTCACCGTCGGGCCGCCACCGAGATTGACCTCGCCGTGCTGCTGCTGGTTGATCGTCGGGCAATCGGTTGCGTGCGTCACATCGACCACGATCGCCGCATCCGGGTCCAGACCGTATGCAATCTGCCGGGCGCCCAGGCAGCCAACTTCCTCCATGATATTCGATACGGCGCAGATCTCCGCCTTGAGCTTCTTCTTGTCGCCCTGCAACAGCCGCAATGTCTCCGCGATGGCAAACGATCCAATCCGGTTGTCGAAAACCCGCGACACCGCGATATCGTTACGCAAAATCTCGAACTCCGTATTGAAAGTGACCGGATCCCCGACTCGCACCAGCTTCTGCGCCGCCGCCTTGTCCTTGGCTCCGATGTCGATAAACAGGTCATGAATCTGAGGCGAATCCTTCCTTGCGCCGGGGCCTTTCAGGTGCGGCGCCACGTTGCCGACCACGCCCAACACGGGGCCTTTGCGCGTGTGAATGCTCACGCGTTGCGCGCGACTGATCGCCGGATCCACACCACCCAATTTGCGACAATACACAAAACCTTTGCTGTCGATGTAATTGACCGCCAAGGCGATTTCATCCGCGTGTGCCGCCAACATGATGCGCGGCGAACCGCCCTTGTTCAGCGTCGCCACCGTGTTGCCGTAGGCGTCGGAATGGGTCTCATCCGCAAAACGTGTCACGTAATCCAGCCACACGCGCTGCAAGGGCGCTTCCCGTCCCGAAGGGGCGTGGGTCTGCACCAGCCGCTTGAGAAAATCCAATGAAGGCTTCCGCATCGAAGGAGTCTGCCGGTTCGCGTTTGAACATACGAGCCCGCGGTTTTTCGAAATTAAATGGATGAAGCCGAGGTGAAACCTTAGGCTCCGCGCACGTGGAAGCGGATTCCTCGCAGAGCCAACAATCGACGGACTGGCAGCAATGGCTGGCCCGGCATTGGCATCGGCCGATGGTATTCGCGCTCCTGCTCGCAGCGGCGGTGATCGGAGCGAACTTCCCGGTGGTGTTCGGCGGTGAGACCTTTGTCCTGCGCGATTACTCGCTCTTCGGTTACCCCCTCGCCCTGCACGTGAAGGAAAGTCTGCTGGCCGGCGAATTCCCCTTGTGGAGTCCCTACAACGAGTGCGGTCATCCCTTTCTCGCGCAATGGAACACGATGGCCCTTTACCCTCCCGGGTGGCTTGGTCTGGCGTTTCCGCTCTCTTGGTTCCTCGGTGTGTTCTGTCTCGCGCATCAATACTTCGGCGGTCTGGGAATGTATTTCCTCGCGCGCAAATGGACGCGCAACAGCCACGGCGCCTGCGCGGCCGCGATCATCTATGCCTTCAATGGCATCATGCAAAACTGCCTGATGTGGCCGAACAACATCAGCGCACTCGGCTGGCTCCCGTGGGTGATGCTGGCGGTCCATCACGCCTGGCAGAAGGGCGGTCGCAGTGTGCTGATCGCAGCCTTGGTTTCCACCCTGCAGATGCTCACCGGCGCACCGGAGATCATTCTCGCCACCTGGGTCATGCTTTCGGTAATCCTATTCTCCGATCTAATCGGTCGCTTCCGGCGTGAGAACAGAACACCGCTAGCGTGCCTCGTACGCCTGCCGGTGATTGTGGTCACCACCGCGCTCCTGGCCGCGGCGCAGCTGATCCCCTTCTTCGACGTGATGCTGCAATCACCTCGCTTCAAGTCGGGAGAACAACTCGAATGGTTCATTCACTGGTACGGGTGGGCCAGCTACTTTCTCCCGTATTTTGAAAACATCGGACCGCAACCATCCGACGTGATCTTCCAAGCCAGCCAATCCTGGACCCATTCCTACTACCTCGGACTCCTGCCCTGGCTCCTGCTGCTGCCAGCCTTGGCCTTCAGCCGCGCCAAGCTTCCGTGGATTCTGTTGGGCGGGTCCGCGCTGGCGATCATCCTTGCGATGGGCCCCGAAGGCGGAATTTACACGGTCCTCGACAAAATTTTCCCACTGGAGGTCATGCGTTACCCGGTGAAAATTCTCGTGGCCTGTTGTTTCACCTTTCCGCTGCTGGCTGCCTTTGGCATCCGGCGAATGACCGTTCCGCGCGTGCGCGATTTGAACGTCCAATCCATCGTCGCGGTGGTAATGGTGTTCGCCGCCGCCGTGCTGCTGATGGAGAAAGTAAAACTCCCTGAGCGTGGCATCGACCTCGGAAAGCAAATGGTGAAGTTTCAAATCGGCTGGTTGATCGCCAGTGCTGCGGGGCTGCTCTTGGTGGCACGATTCCGAGGGGCGCAGCGATCGCTCTTCCTGCTCGGTCTCTGCGTTCTGCTCTTCGCCGATCTCAAGTTTCACCAGACCAGCCTGTCCCCCAGCATTCCCGCCGAGGACTACGAGGCACCCCATCCGCTCTCGTTGTTCGAAAGCGCCAAGTATCCGCACGGTCGCATTCTCCCCAGCATGGAGACGCAACGCTACAACCTGTTTCGCAAGAGCGAGGAATTGCCGAACGCCTTTCGCGGCGACCGCCTGGGCAGTTTCGCCAACATCAACCGGATCGGCGGCTTTGCGCAGGTGGACGGCTTCTACTCAATTTGGCTCCCGCATTTTGCCGACGTCTACTGGAAGCTTTTTAACGGAAAATTCCACTATCACGATCGCCTTGCTGACTTCATGGGGGTCACGCTCGTGAACACCACGCGCGGCCCGCACGACTGGATGGTTCGTGATACGGCACAGCCACAGGTCACTGCCGGTCGCCGCCCCATCTTTCTGCAAGGGACGAACATCGCCGATCGCCTGCAGTCCCCCGACTACGATCCGGCCGAGGTCGTTTTCTTCACCCCGGACCTGCGCGGCGTCATCCCCACGAATGCCGTCCCGGAAGCCAAGGTGAGCGACGCCCTTTTCTCACCCCATGAGATCTCGTTCCGCATCTCCACCCCGCAGGAGACGATCGTGACGATCGCGCAGACACATTATCACTGGTGGCAGGCGGACATCGACGGCGCGCCCACGCCCATACACCCTGCCAACCGCGCATTCCAAGGCATGGTGGTGCCAGCCGGCGAACACACCGTCACGTTGCGCTACATCGACCAGGGATTCCGCGTCGGTTCCGTGATTTCAATCGTCACCCTGCTGACTTGCCTGGGGCTGCTCTTCTGGCCGCGTTCCAAACAGAAATGAACTTTCCCCTTTATTTGAAACCGCCCGTTCACGACTCTCTTGCCGATCTATGAGTTTGGCGCCACTGGTGGCCTTGTTGGGGATGGTCGGATTTGCCGCCGCGAGCTTTGTCTTCGCGCTCGCGGAATCCGCGCTTTTCTCCCTCGGCAAATGGCGCGCCAAGCATCTCGCCGATGAACATCCTGGTGCTGGGGGGCAGATTCTAGAGCTTCTGAACAGTCCTCGCGATCTGCTCGCCGCCATCGTATTCGGCAACACCTGCGCCAATACCGCCCTCGTGGCCATCGCACTCTGGATGGCCTACGGTGCCGAAGACACCGATCCGACCTGGACGATCGTCGGCACGGCCGCGCTGATCCTGTTTGGTTGCGAAGTGGTGCCCAAAACCCTCGCCGTCCGCATGCCCGAACGCTGGGCGCTCCAGTTGGCCGGTCCGATGACAATCTTTGTGCGACTGATCGCGCCGAGTCTGCGGTTCGTCCAGGAACTTACCGACGCCATTGTCAGCCGAGTGATGCCCAAGAGCGTCAAGCCGATGACGATGACCACCGACGCGGATTATCAGGAATTGCTCGACGTTGCCTACCAACAGGGCGCCCTCGCCCAATCGGAAAAGGAAATCATTCTCGAGATCATCAGCCTCGATCAACAGGCCGTCGGCGATGCGATGTCCAGTCGTTCGCAGATGGCGTGCATTCCCTACGACATTCCCGTTTCGGAAATGGTCCAGGCCGCTCGCGACCACAAGCACACCCGCCTGCCGATGTACAAGGACACCCCGGAGATGATCGTGGGCGTCCTCAACACCCGCAATCTCCTCCTTGATCCCGACGGCGATCTCGAACACGCGATCGAGTTTCCGTCCTTCGTCCCGGAGAGCATGAACCTGCTCACGCTCTTCCAGAGCCTTCAGCGCCAACACCGCGGCATGGCCATCGTCGTCGACGAATACGGAGGCATGGCCGGCGTCATCACCGTGCAGGACATCCTTGAGGAGATGATCGGCAAGATTCGCAACGAGGGCGAGGCGCACGCCTTCATGATCGAGCGCACCGGCCGTGGCCAATGGCGCGTCAACGGCGAGATGCTGCTGGAGGAATTCCGCGCCGAATATCCGGATCTTCCAGAGACCGAAGAAGTCGACACTCTGGGCGGTCTGTTGGTCTCGCTCTTTGAAGTCGTGCCCAATGAAGGCGACTCAATCACCTACGAGGGACTCAAGATGACCGCCACCGAGGTCACGGAGCGGCGGGTGCGGGAACTGGAGATCGAAAGGATTCTTCGCTAGCCATGGAACTCACCCTGCTCATTCTGTTGCTGATCCTGCTGCTCGCCTTGTCTTTCCTCTTCTCGGGCATGGAGACGGGCATCCTCTCGCTCAATCGCATGCGCCTGCGTCAGTTGATCCGAGCCGGCGACAAGAACGCCCGCCTGTTGAATCGTTACCTCGCCGATCCCGAGACCTTTCTCTGGACCATTCTGGTCGGCAATACGCTCGCCAACATTGGCGCCGCCTTGGTCGTTCTGCTCAGTCTGCACCATCGCTTCTCGGACGATGCGCTCACCTTCAGCCTCGGTAGCTTCGGTCTGGTCGTGGTGTTCTTCATCGTCGGCGAGATGATTCCAAAGACCCTGTTCACCAAGTTTCCAAATCGGCTGTGCCTGTTGTTGATCACGCCGTTTAGGATGACGAAATTCTTTCTCAAACCGATTGTCTTCGTGGTTGAATTGCTCGCCGGCGGCATACTGCGAAGCACGGGCGGTCGCACCTTTGCCGGCAGCACCTTCGCCAATCGCGAGGAACTTCGTTGGTTGATGCAGGAATCCGGGGAGGCCTTCACCTCCGAAGAACGCGTCATGATCACTCGGGTCATGGACCTCGAAAAGCTGACCGTCCGATCGCAATTGGTGCCCTGGGACAAAGTGATCGCGGTAGACGCCAAATCACCGATGAGCGAGGTGATGAGGGTCGCCCGCGAACATCGCTATACGCGCATGCCCGTCTGGGAAAAGAAGGACCGCCAACGCCAGATCGCCGGCTTGATCAGCCTCAAACGCCTGCTTTTCGAGTCCGACATCGATCACGGCAAGATCGCGGATGACTACACCAAGCCCGCGCTGTTCCTCGACGAAAGCAAACGCCTGGAGGACGCGCTGCAACTCATGCAGAAAACCGGCCACCGCATGGCCATCGTGCAGGATCGCCACAAACGCGAGATCGGTATTGTCTGCCTGGAAGACATACTCAAGGTCATCTTTGGGGAGGTGCGCCTGTGACCCTCGAACTCGCTGTTGAAATCTCTCTGAAATTTCTCGCCGTCGGCGTGCTGGTGTTTCTGAACGGCTTCTTCGTTGCCGCCGAGTTTGCCCTGGTCAAACTGCGCGCCACCCAACTCTCTGGATTGATCGAGGAAGGCCATCGCCGGGCGAAGATGGCCGAGCATCTTCTCTCGCATCTCGACGCCTATCTCAGTGCCGCCCAACTGGGCATTACGCTCGCGAGTCTTGGTCTCGGTTGGATCGGCGAACCCATCTTCTTCACCTTGTTGGAACCGGTCTTCGACGGGTTCGGTCTCGACGCACACAAGCACGAAGCCATCCGCCATTCCATCGCGTTCGGTGTCGGCTTCACGGTGATCACCTTCCTGCACATCGTCGTGGGCGAAATGGCACCCAAGTCCCTCGCCATTCGCAAGCCGCTCCACACCGCCATCTGGGTGGCCTACCCCTTCCATTGGTTCTACGTGACGATGAAACCCTTCATTCTCGCCTTGAATCACAGCGCCCTGTGGTTGTTGCGCATGGCCGGCATCGAGGCCGATCACGGCCACGATGCCGAACACTCCGAGGAGGAACTCCGATTACTCATCGAATCCGCGCACCCGAACGGAACCGGCGTCGGTGCAAAACGCGATCTGGGCCGCGAAATCATTCTCAGTGCGATGGATCTGCGCGAACGCATCGCCCGCGAGGTCCAGAAACCGCGCCAGGAAATCGTCGTGCTCGACACCAAGATGCCAATGGAGGAGTGCCTGGACTTCGTGACGAACAGCCACTACTCCCGCTACCCGCTCTGCGTGGAAGGCGAAGTTGATCGCGCCATTGGCGTCGTGCACATCCGCGACATCATCAGCCAACGCAACACAGCCAAGGAAGCCGGCGATCTGGCCCCTCTCTCCCGCAAGATCATTTACGTCCCCCCCACTGCACGATTGGAAAAGCTCCTCGAACTCTTCATCGATCGGAAACTGCACATGGCCATGATCGTCGATGAATTCGGCGGCACGGAAGGCCTCGTCACCCTCGAGAATGTTCTCGAAGAATTGGTCGGTCAGATCCAGGACGAATTCGACGAGGAACAACCCCTCATCACCCAGATCAACGAAGATACCTGGGAGCTTAACGGCGACTTTCCGTTGCACGAACTTGAGGAACTCGTCGACGAGGAATTTGAGGAAGAAGAGATCTCCACCACCAGCGGCTACTTCACCCACCGCCTCGGGAGTTTCCCCAACGTCGGCGACGAAATTGAGATCGGCGAGTTTCGCCTCCGCGTTCTCGAACTAGACGGTCCCACGGTCGACAAGCTACGACTCGAGCGAGAACCGAAGGCACCGGAAGATCCGCCCGCGGACAACAAATGATTACAGATGATGGTGATCTCGTTGCTGCCCGGGATCCACTCCGGCGACCGCGGTAAACCGCCGGCGATTGCTCGACTGATGCAGAGTCACCTGGTTGGTCTTCACGTCGATCAGGTAGTAACGTTCACCTTGGTAATCGAAGAAACCGCCGCGTCGAAGACCGACAACCTTCGCGCCACCATTCAGTTGTAGGGACACACCTTCCTCGTCCGAGCTCACGAAGGTGAATTTCGGGCGCGGTATCACGCGAAAGCCCGGCGCCAAATATCCACTGCCTTGCGTTTTCGGGGGACGAAACACCGTGATGCAGGCCTTTCTTGGCTCCGCGTCCAATTCCGGCAACGCGATGCGGCCCACATTCTTGCCGGTGAAGGGCCGTTGATCGACGGCGCTCACCGCGTTCGTACGATTCGAAAACTCCATCGCCCGGTGAACCTGCCAGGCGGTGGCCAAAACAAGTGCAACGAGAGATACGAAGGTGACTAGGGGGAACTCCTGACGTCGCATGACGCCACGCTACTCCATGCCTGGAGGCACGCAATCAGGCTGGTTCCGCAGGGAAAAAAACTGAGTAAGATTTCAGCCCAGGTGGCCCCTGAGCTGAAGATTGTTCAGCCGGCGAGCGATATCTGCCAAGCCATCCACAACCGCCTCGGTGTAGGTGCGGCCATCGGTGGTGTCGAGTCCATGCCCCGGATCGAGGTCGCGCAGCCCCTGCAGGGCCGGATCTTCGTGGTGGAACAGCTCAACGAACACGAAGTCCAACTGACCGGTCTTCGCGCAGGCGGTGAGCAAGGCGCCGATCCAGCCGTCATCAGTGGAGAGACAGCCACGCGTGGTCTTCGCCGAAGCGTGAAAGATTCCCAAGGCGCCGGCGTCGGCGATCTCTTTGATCACGGCTTCGTTCTCGGGAATGTTGAGCTCGGAATCCCCGCAGTGAGCGGCATCGATCATCACCTTGAAGAAATTCGAATCGGAGGCCTCGTTCATGGCCTTGACCACCTGCCAGGCCTTGGCGGCGCTGGTGAAGGTCTGGAATTCACCACCCCGTAGAAACTCGATGTGCCAGGCTTTGATGCAGCTGTCGGCCGAACCACTTTCCTGGTAGGCGCGGGCATGGAGCTTGGCGTTCTGGGCAACGGCGGCATCGAAGTCAGCGCCGGTCTTGGGCGTCGCGCCGGGAGACATCCATTCCTCGATGGAGGTGGACGAGACCTGTTCGATGCCATGCTTCTGCGCGACCTTCAGACCGGAGATCAGCATCTCGACCACCGCGTCCTCGTCCTCGGGCTTCATCGGATCGGCGCCGCCGACCATCATGATCAGGTGCACGACCAGGCCGAGTTCCTTGAGGCCATTGATAAGCTCGTCGTTGTCGCCCTCGTCCACACCCGGAAACGCAGGGATCTGCACGCTCGCAACCTTCACTTGCGAGGTGTCGCAGACGCGACGCATCTCTTCGACGATCACCAATTTGCCGTCCTCACCACGGGGCAACTTGCCACCCTCTTCGGGGACCAGTCCGCCAACGAATTTCATGTGGGTGGGAACCACGCCCAATTGGACGTCCGGCTTCAAGGTGATGCTCATAATCTGAAAATGCTCTGTTGTGTGATGCTTGTGAGAACGCCGGGATTAAACGTCCATCTCCCCAGAATTCAATCCCGAATCCGTTCAGTTCCGAATGGAGCGGACGAAGAGCTGGAGATCCTCGTATTCGCGACCGCGGAGTTTGGCCCGGCCACGCATGTTGCTCAGGGTGGAGTTCCAAGCGTCACGCTCGAAAGTGACGGGATCATACATCTTGTGACAGTCCGTGCAGGGCCCGGAAAGAACGTAGCGACCTTCCTTCACCTGGGCCGCACTCAGACCGGCTTGAAACTGCGCGACGACAGGTCGAACCGTCTTCCATGGCCCATCGACCACCGCGCCTGATCCCGTGCTCGCCACGACGGTCTGGGTTGGTGCTTCCGATTTCGGTCCAGCTGGAGGTCCGTCCTTTTTCTTCTTCAGGTTGCCGACATACCAGACGGTGCCGGCCACCCCGATGACCACGGCAGCCAGAATCACGAGCCCGATCACGATGATCTTCGCACTGCCGCCACCGACGGTGATGGTGTTCGGATCCTCTTCCCCGCCGGGGACAACCAACGGCGTGGGCAGATTGCAGTGGGGACAACGACAGACTTCACCCGCGGACTCCACCGGATACTCGATGGGTCCTTCGCAATGATGGCAATTGCATTTCAGATAACCTTCCATCGCGATCAGCTCTGGGGATCGAACACGACGCGGAAACCATACAACCCGCCCCGGGCATTCGGCAAACTCTTGAATCGGTAGTCAAATCGCAGACTGGTCGCATCCCAAAAGATCCAGGAGGCCCCGCGCAACACCTTCAACTGCCGACCTCCGCCATCCTCGTTCAACTTCTTGTCCTCCTGCCGAATGTCGTTCGGATTCATGTCCTTGTTATACCAATCGATACACCATTCGAAAGCGTTGCCACCGAGATCGTAAACCCCGTGAGGGTTCGCTCCGAATCGGCCGACCGGCGACATGTTGTCGCCGTCCTCCGGCTTGTAGCCAGGCAAGGTCGGCCAATGCGCCCGCTTGGGCCATTTTTCACCCCACGGAAATCGGCCTTCGCCGGCGGCCCGAGACCACTCACGATCTCGCGGGAGCCGATAGTAATCCTCATCTCCGATCCGTCCCGCGCCACGTTCTGTTGCGGTGAGCCATTGGCAGTAGGCGTTCGCCTCCTCCCATGACACGTTGGCCATGGGATAATCCTCTTTACCGCGATAACCGAGCGCGTCCCAGCTCACCGCCCCGTATGAGTCTGCGAAAGGCTGGTAATCCCGCACCCGCGTTTCGAAGATCGACATGAGTATCCCGGTCTGTGGAATGGGCACGAACTTCATGCCCAGGGAATTCTCGAACGCACCCACTTTCTGCGCGGCGGCTTCAGCGGCGGCGGGATCCGACTCCCCAGAACCACCCTTGGAGCCACAACCGTTGAGCAGTGTCACCACTGCCAAGCCGAAGCAAACGAGCCAAGGGAAACGCATGAGGTTTACAGGGTCTTGAAGGCCGGCATGGCTCTGACCACAGTGAAGCGCCCATCCTGGGCAACCAAGGGACGCAGGTCGCGGGCCGCCGGATTGCCCTTCTTGCGGGCATCGCTGAATTGAAACGCCTTCTGGAGGGAGATCAACGCCTGGTTGGTGTTCTTTCTCACGGCCTGCACGCCGGCGAGATCAAACCAGGTTTCCGGATCCGTCGGTTTCAGCATCGACAGCCTGACCATGGTCTGTTCCAAGGCGGGAATCTGGCCCGTCTTGTTGAAGGCCTGCGCGCACCAACTCAAGTCTTCCACCGTCGCGTTCTGGTTGTTCAAATCCTTGAGCGCTGATTGCACCACCCGGCTCGCCGTGACCATCTGCTTGTTGGTCTGCCCGATCCGCGCGTAACTCTCCAAGGCGTGAATGAGAACCTTGGTGTCTGCCGCCGGGCTTACCACCACCCGGTCCATCATCTCGCTGGCCTTGTTGGTATCCTTCAACTGCAGGTAGGCGTTGAAGAGCTGCACCCCAAGAGCCACGTTGGTGGGATTGGCGATGAATTTCTGTTCATGCGGAGCCAACTGTGCCGACGGCGGAACTGCCGTCTGCGGGCTCGCCGTCACCAGCCCAGGGGGCACGTCGTCGAGCACCGCTCCCTGCGCGATCAATCCATCCCGAAGCTGTTTGACCGCTCCATTCTTAGGATCGAAGTGCAGGAAGGTCTCCGCGATACGCAGGGCGTCGTTCTTGCGCCCCATCGCCCCGAGCAACTGGTAGTAACGGAAGACCGCTTCCGGACTGAAAGGACAGAAGGCAAAGGCCTGACGGTAGGCAAAGTCCGCTTCCTTGATCATGCGCTGCTGCTCCGCGGTATTACCCCGGCCGCCGGCATAGTTGATCCGCCACGCGTAAACGCCGGCAATCGCACTACGCAGCTTCGAGAACGCCTTCTTCGCGTTGTCGTCACGAATAAATTTCCGATCACCGGTAAAGCCTTGAATCAGCGCGTTCCCCGCTGCTGAAGCCGCCGACCTCAATATCTTTCCGCTCTCCTCAGGCGACAAAGTGGAAATATCCGGCAACGAATTCGTTCCGGTCAAGCCACGCAGGAAATTCAGGTTGTGACCCGCCTTTAACTGACTCTCCGGCTTGTCGAGCATCAGTTCGCCGTCCGTGTCAAAAATCCGCACGTGCAACTGCTTGCCGACTTTACCGAGAATCACCTCGGAGTTGCCGGTCTCGGGAAGGCCGTTCGTGGATGCGACGTTCTCCAACCGCA
>JBMYQZ010000008.1:0-4405 GCA_049601855.1 Limisphaerales bacterium
GTTTGGTTCACTTCACAAGTAACCTCCGCTCTCACCGAACTCAAGGAAGCCGCGCCGTCATTCTACGTCGAGGCTCGCGCGCTCACGGATGAGGTGAAGTTTGCCAAGGCGATGTCGCGGATCAATTACGCACTTCAGTTGCGCCCCGAAGAGCCCCGGTTTCACGCGCTGAAAGGAAATCTGCACCAATCTCTCCGCCAGTATGACGAAGCGGTCTCATCTTATCAGACCGCCTTCAAAATCGATCCTACGCTGCCGTATGTGCGCGACAATCTCGCACTGAGTCGCCGCTTTGCCGCCGCTCGACGAAACAGTGGCAGCATTTCCACCAATCTGCTCATCGAACTCAAGATCTCGATGGAGAAGCAGCGACGGAATTCCGAATCCATCGCGCTCAACACACGACTGACCCGCAGCGTTGAGGACGCCTTCCTCACTTGGCGTGCCTTGGCTTTTCGCGCGGGGCTGCGTGGTCGCATGCAACAACTTGGCCGCGGCAAGATCGGCCTGAAGATCTCCAACCCCGAGGCATCCGATCTTGAACCGATCCGAGACATGCCATTGGTCGATCTCGATGCGAGCAACACTCTCATTGAGGATATCAATCCCGTCTCCCGACTGCCATTGACCCGGCTCTCCCTCGCGAACACCAAGGTCACGAACTTCGAAGGACTTCGCTACATGCCGCTGACATCTTTGGATGTGAGTCAGACCGCCATCACTGAGTTAAGTCCCCTGCTCGGCTTGGAGCTGACTTCCCTGGGCTTGGCCAAGACGCAGATCACGGACATCTCCGCGCTCACCAACCTGCCACTCGTCGAGTTACGCCTCGACGACTGCCCCAACGTCCAGGACTTCACCCCGCTTACCAACCTCACGGAACTCAAACGACTCACGCTTCCCGCCGCAGCCGCCACGGTGGAATTGCTCGACCAACTCCCCGGCTTGCAGAAGATAGATATCGCCTGGCAAAAACGAGGCTGGCGGGATATTTCGACGGTCGCCGAATATCGAGCCCAGCATTTCCCGCCGAAAAGCCCGAACGGTTCCCCCGGCAACTGACTCAACCCAAGTCCAGGATCTTGTCCATCCGCGCGGCGATGTCGGCCAAGCGTTTGCGGTCACCGTTGCCGACCTCCGCAGTGGCCCAGCCGGAGTAGCCGATCTTCTTCAAGGACTTGCGGACGTTGCCCCAGTTGATCGTGCCTTCGCCCAGTTCAGATTTGAATCCGGCGCGGAGCCCCTCCGAGTTGTGGCGGCGACTGTCCCACTCCTTGATGTCGAGCTTGCCAATCCGCTTGCCCAGCACCTCGACCCAGTGCTCGGGAACGCCCCAGCGCACGTTGTTACCCACGTCGAAGTAGGAACCGAACCACGGGTTATCGACCTCATCGATGAATCGTTCGGTATCGAGCGCGGAGATCAGGAAACCGGCCCAGACGTTTTCCACCAGGATCTTCACACCGTGTTTCTCCGCCGACGGCAGGCCCTTGCGAATGATCTCTTGTCGTTCCTTCCAGCTTTCCATCAAGGGCCGTCTCTTGTTGTACGGCGCGGTCACGAGAATGGCGTTGCCACCGACCGCGGCGCAAAACTCGATCGCTCGCGGAATATTTGGATCGGAAGAGTTAACCAGACCGTGGATCGGCAATCCGATCTTCTCCCGGGCCTTGATGAACTCCCTCTGCTGACTCACCAGGTTGCTCCGCAGCTCGATCCCGTCGAAGCCGATGTCCTTTACCAGCCGGAACTTGTCCTCAATCGAAAGCTTCGGCTCGGCAACGTTGTGATACTTGATCGCCTTGTGAATGACCCCGGTGAATTCGCCAGCGGAAACAGGCTTTGGCAGCGCGGCAACGGCTGCGGCAGCCCCGAGCGTTTTTACGAAAGTGCGGCGTTTCATGCGGCCGATTTAACGTCAAAACTCGGAAAGCGCCACGGAATTCATGAAGTAGTTCGCTCGGGACTTTACCTGCCCGCGACACCGTCCTATGCTCATGACCCATGGCGTCCGACTTTGACACGACTGAATTCGTCGATACCGACGTACAAAACGCACCCGTGGCAGAAACCGAGCTTCCCTCCGGCGAGGCAGCCCCCTCGCAACAGGAGCTCGAGGGCAAGTCCACCGATGTCCAAAGCAAACTGGCGAAGCTCGAACAACGCCAGAAGCAGCTCGAACAGGAGCGCAACGACATCGAGGAAGCCAAACGTCGTCGCGCCGAACTCACCCGCGGGCACCAGGAAATGCTGCATCACCTCACCCGGGGTGTCGCGATCCTTGAGGAAGACGCCGTGATCGCCAAACGCGAAGCTGACCAAATGGCTACTTCGCTAGCCAATCTCAAGACCTCGTTGGACAACGTCAGCGCCATCGATCAGAAGCGCTGGGACTCCGAGAATTGGACCGTCGAACTCACCAAAGCCCTCACGGCCGTCGAAAACGCGCGTCACGAATGGAACGCCGCCCGGTTGAAGTGGCCCCGCCTTGATGCGGTCGTCGAAGAGCCCATTCGCGAACCGGACGGCACGATGCCCGCCCCCAAACTTGCTTTGACGGAACAGACCTTTGGCCAGTTGTGTCGCCTCGGCTTCGCCCTGACCTGGCCGATCGCTGCGGCAATCCTGGCGGTGTTGGTGGTCATGTTGTTCGGTTGAGATACTCCAGCCATGGGTTGGTTCAGCAAAACGATTGACCCGATCGAGAAACGCGCCAAGGACCTTGAGCGCGAGATGGCTGAATTGGAATCCGAACTCCGACAGGCCGCGGAAGATGAACCCTCATTCCGCTCGACGGCCTACCCTGACGAAGGCGGCGAAAAGGAATTGATCCTCGAGGAATACGATCAATCTCAACTCACCGAACCGCCTTCCGAGATCCAGGAAGAACTCGACAGCGTCACTTCCAAACCCACCGGCTTCCGAGAAAAGTTCAAGCGACTGAAGAAAGAAGTCGGCGCCACTCCCGTTTCCAATCCCAAGCTCGTCAAGCTGCTCTCGACCGGAAACATCCGCGGTCTGGAACCACTGCGCTACGAACGCCGCGTGGCCCGCAACCGATTCTTCTTCATGCTTTGCCTGTTGCTGCTCGTGCTCACCGGTCTGGCCATGGTGCTGCATCGCAACTACTGAGCGATGGCCGACACCGCCCTCGTCCACGTCCCCATCGAAACCCATCTCGGCCAGTTCCTTGCCGGCTTTTCAGACGACGGCTTGGCCGAACTCAACTTCCCGCATCGACATCCGCCCCAGCCCAGGCTGATCGAAAAACACCAATCGCTTCCCTCGGTAAAGCGATGCCTCCTGCAGATTCTCTCGGGCCAGCACCCCGAACAGTTTCCAGAAATGGATCTCTCAGCCGGCACGGAATTCCAACAATCCGTGTGGTTGGAAATACTCAAGATCCCGATGGGCCAAACCCTCACCTACGGCAAAATCGCCGGCAACCTCAACAACCGTGACGCCGTCCGTGCCGTGGGCATGGCCTGTGGCGCCAATCCGATTCCCGTGATCATCCCCTGCCATCGAGTCCTCGCCGCCGGTGGCAAAATTGGCGGATTCTCATCCGGGCTGGATTGGAAATACAAACTTCTACAGATTGAAGGACTGGCGTTGTTGTAGCAACGGAACGCGATTGGTCAGCGCAGGTCAAAAACCATTCAGCCGGTCAATCAAGACGCGCAAGCGACCATAACTCTTCTGATCGAAGCCGAATACGAGGCGCGGAAGTTCACTGGCTTCACCCTCTTCCTTTTCCAGGTCCAACGGTTCGGAAATATGAAAAGGTTCGCCTTTGATGATGTCGGCAAAGTCTTCGTTGAGGGCTTCGATGGCGGTGGGTGATGGGGCATTACGTAGACGGATCACGTATTCGTCGCGCACCCAGCGGCTTGAGTGGTAGTTGCGATAAAAGCGGGAAATGATCTTAACGGCCTTGTCGGGATCATCCGTTGAATCAATCAGATTCAAATCTTCAGGAGAGATGAGTTCATTGCGCAGTAGATGATCTTCCACGTGACTGATCCAGTGCTTCCAGTAGGTACCACCCGGTTTGTCAACGAGCACGAGCGGCATCATCTGGCTCTTACCGGTCTGCATCAGCGTGAGTGATTCGTAGGCCTCGTCCATCGTGCCGAAGCCACCGGGGAACAAGACGATCGCGTCGGAGTGGCGGATGAAAGTGAGTTTGCGGGTGAAGAAATATTTGAAGGTGACGAGCTTGTCATCCTCCGCGATCACCGGGTTGGCGGACTGTTCCCACGGCAGGCGAATGTTGCAGCCGAAACTCATATCGGTTCCGGCGCCTTCGTGGCCGGCCTGCATGATGCCCGGTCCGGCGCCGGTGATCACCATGAAACCCGCATCGGCCATCTTCTTGGCAAACTCCACGCATTGTTGGTACTCC
>JBMYQZ010000008.1:4415-16090 GCA_049601855.1 Limisphaerales bacterium
AACCGAAGATGGTCACCTTGCGCGTGTCCGCGTAGGGAGCAAAAAGTCGGAAGGCATATCGCAGTTCCCGAATCGCCGTTTGGATGACTTTCACATCGCCGCGATCCTTGACGTCCTGGAGCAGCTTCAATGCCTGCTCGACAATGTCCTCCACCAGGTCGCGATTGGAATCGCCTTCCGCGGCGGCCAGAAGTTCGTCAATCGTCCCCTTGATCATGTTAGCCATGTCGCGAGGCTAGCGGAGGGTCACTCCTTGATCCAGTCTGCGATGGCCGCAATTACATTCGCATCGACATGACCAGCTTGCTGGTACTCGACCGGCTTGCTCATGCCTGTGCCGGGAATCATGAGGTGATTGAGATTGGTGAAGGCACGCGTATACAGCTTCGGATGCGCGGCGAGCCCATTGGTCCAGCGATGGAAATCCTTTTCGTTCACCTGGTAGTCACGGCCGGCATGGACGATGAAGATCTGACCCTTGAACTCCTTGGCTGCAGCGACCGGATCGTAGTTCCGGAGATCGAACCAATAGGACATGGGTGCATTAAGCAGAATTTTGCGACTCTGGGCATCGGACGCATCGAGTTTCTTGACCTGATCGGCGGCGAGGCGCATGCCCTTGAGATCCTTGGCCCGGGCCGGGTCGAGCTTCATGAGATACTCGGTCTGTTCGATGATCAACTCTTCGAGAGGACGTGAGTTGCCAGCGAGACTGACGAACCCAGCAAGGTTCACGTGTCGCGCGATCCGAGGCGCGCAATATCCGCCCTGGTTATGACCGATGAGGTAGACGCGGTCGGCGTCGATATCGCTTCGATCACGCAGCAATTTCACCGCGGCAACGGCGTCATCAACTGTTTCCTCCTTCATCGTGAAGGTCTTGGCCCGAGCCAGTTTGCCCGCGTGGATCTTGGTGCGCTTCTCGTAGCGAAAGACCGCGACCCCTCTCGATGCCAATCCCCAGGCGAAATCCTTGAAGACCTTGTTCGGCCCAATGGTTTCATCACGATCATGCGGTCCGGAACCGTGGACAAGAACCGCGACCGGCGGCCGGGTGTCGCTATTGGGCAGCGTCAACGTGCCCTGCAGTTTCCAATTGGGCAGCCCAAAGGTGATCTCCTTCTCGGTGAAGGAATTCGTCTGCACATAGCTGGGCACTTTCCAAGGAGGAGTGGAAGGTTGGAAAAACAAGCCGGTGATCTTGTCGCCGGAACTAAAGACGACCTTGGCCTTGAACGGAGCCTTCTCATACTTCAGACCAACATAGACCACGTCATAGCCATCGTGGACGGTGTGGTTGATCCAGGTCCGTTTCTCGAATTCGCCGCCCATCGTCGTAAGCGTGGTCCAGACCGTTTTCAGCTTGGCCTCGGAGAGAGAGAAACGCATGAGCGTGTTGAAGTTGGTGCGAGCGTCGGCGAATCGGCCGGAGATCAAGTTATCGACCAATGCCACGGCCTTTTGCTCGCGTGCTTCGGCACTCCCGGATCCGCGTTCGGGACGGCAGCCAGACGTGAGCGCGACCATCCACAAGGCCAGCAGGATGAATGTGTGTTGGAGGCAGATGGGGTTCATTTCAAAGTCCTTGGAATACTTGCTCAAGCGCTCTCGAACCCTTGGCCTTGAAAGCCAGGTTGATGATGGGCAGCAACAGCATCCACAGCGCGAGATTGCCGCCGAGGATCATCCACATCCCGTTGTTCGGCACAAACGGCGACGTGCAGAACAGCGCAGCGAAGATACTACCGAGAATGATAAGGAACAGCTTGAGGCCTCGGTCCATCTGCGCGGTTACCCGCAGTGATTGATCGGTTACGCGAACCTCGATATTGCTGATGATGCTGAGCGGATTGCGTTTGGTGCTCAGTTTCTGCGGGCCGAGCATCTTGGAGTAGTACTCGTTGGATTCCTGACACCGGAACCCGGCTTCCTTGAGCTTGCTCGTCACCTCGACCAGCGCGCTCTTGGAATCACCCACGTGGAATGTCTTGCGATAGCTCATTTTGTTTCAGGATTCGTTGTCGTCTTCGGCATTGCGCTTGCGCTTGGCGACCGCCTGCTTCAGAAGGAACTCGATCTGGCCGTTGACACTTCGCAGCTCATCCTGCGACCAGCGTTCGAGCTCCTTCCAAAGCTTCGGATCAATCCGCAGCAGGAAGGCTTTCTTGCCGGGTGAAGCCATCTTACTGGTAAAGGGTGCCGGTGTTGATGACCGGGCTCACCTCGGCCTCACCGCAAAGGACCACGAGCAGGTTGCTCACCATCGTGGCCTTCTTGTCCTCATCGAACTCGACCACGCCTTTCTCACTCAACTCGGTGAGCGCCTGGTCCACCATACTGACCGCGCCATGCACGATCTTGGTGCGGGCAGCGATGATCGCCTCGGCTTGTTGGCGCCGCAACATCGCCTGCGCGATTTCCTGAGCGTAGGCCAGGTGGGTGATGCGAGCCTCGTCGACCACCACACCGGCCGTGCTAAGTCTTTCCTGCAACTCGCCTCGTAGAGCAGCCAGGACTTCTTCCCCACCCTCGCGGAGGGTGAGTTCATTATCCTCGCCATGATCATAGGCAAAGTTGCTGGCCAAATGACGCACGGCCGATTCGCTCTGGATTCGGACGTAACTCTCGTAGTCATCGACGGCGAACTTAGCCATCGCGAGGTCGGCCACTCGCCAGACCACCACCGCGGCGATCTCGATCGGATTGCCCTTCTTGTCGTTCACCTTTATGACCTCGCTCTGGAAGTTGCGCGTGCGCACCGAAACTTTTGTATCAGCCTTCGACAAGAAGGGATTGGCCCAGTGAAAACCGCTATCGGTCACCGTGCCCTTGTAGGCACCAAAGA
Organism: Limisphaerales bacterium; assembly: GCA_049601855.1. Lineage (GTDB taxonomy): Bacteria > Verrucomicrobiota > Verrucomicrobiia > Limisphaerales > JAYPXF01. The sequence goes on from JBMYQZ010000008.1 coordinate 7,261, forward strand.
GGATCTGCACCCTGCCCTCGTTCGGCTGGAGCGTGAAATGTCCGACCAGCATGATGATCGACGTAACAACGCCGATAATGCCGGCGAACAGCATGCAAAGTCCCAAAGGAACGGAGCCCTGATTCGCGAGGAACACGATCGCGCCAATCTTCGTGCCGATGCTGCCCAGCAGCAGGAGGAGGTTGACCGGGAGCATGACCCAGCCACTGGCGACGGTGATGAGGTTGTCTTTTTGATTCGTTACTTTGTTTTCCATTGATTTGCCTATGGTATTTATAATGTATCATAGTGATATCACTTTGATACAAGCCTATCAAGGGAAGTGAGTTCGATTTCCGTCGTTGTGAAAAAGGCCGATTAGACCTATTGGACCGATCTTCGCTCGGAAGTGAGCCTTTTACTGCTGCTGGGTGGTCGCCGGAACGGCGTTGGTGCCGCCCTGCAAGGCGGCCGAGTTGACCGTGTCGGTGGTCGTCTGGATCTTGCCGTCGGACTGGGCCCGGACTTCCTTACCCAACGATGCTTTCTCAGCGATGCTGTCCAGAACGCCCCCATCCACCTTTTGGCGCCAGTCCTTGGACAGTCCGAGAACGATCCGGAGGCGCTCTGCCATCTGCGGGGAAAAACGCCCTTGGGCACTCAGACTATTGAACAAGATCGCCATCTGGATCTCCTTGAACGCCGACAGTTGCTGCACCTTGCGGGTCGTGTTGGAAAAACGCTTGTGATACAGGGTGTGAAGCTTCTTGGCAAAAAGCGCATTCTTCTCGGCCTTCTTGTTGTTCCCGATCGCAAGCTCGTAGTAGAAGTTTTGAATGTAGGCCTCGATCACGCCCTTGGTCTTGTAAGGAGTGGCGGAATTGACCTGCTGCTGGATACGGAGCATGACGAATTCTTCCAGCGGCATGTCGCGCACCCAGGTGTAATCCGCTTTGAAATCGGCGCCCTTCAGATACTCAAACCAGACCCCAGCCTCTTCTTCGCGGCCATGAAGGAAGAGGAAGTAAATGGCGTCGTGAAGAAAGAACTCCTGACCTCGCGAAACGTAGTCCCTCTTCTCCGGGAGCAGGATCTTGATCTTCTCGTAGGTCAGGTTGACCTTCTCGACGATGTTGATGTTCGGGCTGAACTCGGGGCGGCCGTCATGCGGATTGATGTTCAACGTGCCGCGTTCGAAGGCGAGTTTCATCGACTGCCAGATCACCCGATAGAGCACCATCGGGTCGCCGGACTGCGATTTGTCCAAGCCGATCACGCACCAGTAAATGGCGTGAGTTTCGGGTAGGCGCCAATCGAGCGGACCGAACTCTTCATCCGTCTTGCGGACGTAATCGAGATCCATGTTGAACATGTTCTCGAGCAGATCCTTCATCCGCCGCTCTTCCTCGTTCTGCGGATTTCCGAGCTTCTCGTAGTCCGGACGCCCATCGGGAAAGACGTCATCCATCCACGCCACGAAGATGCGTTTGTATTGGAAGTGCGTGGTCTCCGTAAACTTGCCGATCTTCGTAAAAAAGATCTGACCCAATTCGCGATACATCTCGGCGTCCGTCGGATTGTAACGCAGGCCTTCGTCACGCAACAACTTGATGCCGGCCCAGACCCAGCGGAAGCGGTCATTGGGATCTTCGAAGGTCTTGGAGATGTTGAAGGCCATGTTCCAGGACTGGAAACGCCAAACCGGTGTGAAGGTCGGCTGCAACTTCGTGATCCAGTCGCCCAAGGTCATGGTTTCAAAGAAGCGCCCTTCCAACTGCAACTGGTTCGAGCGGATAAAAAGGAAATTGACGATCAGGCCTCGAAAGCCGCCGAGGGCCACTGTCGAGAAGGCGAGCACCGGAGGCGCGTTCTCCAAGGGAGTGACCCGCGTCAATCCCATCTCGTCCCGCTTGGTGTTCAACGAACGCTGGTTGAAGAAATTGATCGTAAAAGCCAGCACGGCGACCAACAGCAGAGTCGGTTTGTAAAAGCGTGGGTTCATGAGTCGTTTCCAGGTATGGCGGCCAGCTCCCGCCGATTGAACAGGAAGATCCCGATAAGGGACATCAATCCCCCGATGACGATGACTTTCTTCGCGAAGGCCCAGATGACCTCCTCAAGCAAAATGCTACGCCCAATGCTCAGCCGCGAGATCGGCGCCACGCCCTGGGACATCGTCACCAGCTTGTGCACCCCCTCAAAGATCGGGACGACCAGCGGATCGATCGCCTTGGTCGTCAGTTCGCCTTCCTCCGTGATTTCGCCAATCGTGCGTTCCTGAACGATCGTCTCCAGGAGATTTCCGGACATGAAGACGATTAGCACGGTCAAGGTCATGAAGGAGGCCACCGGCAAGGTCAGGTAAGAGGAGGCCGCCAACCCCACGGCAGCCACCGCGATCAGCCAGAAAAAGATCACCAGAAGTGCCCGTCCAAAGTTCGCCTCGAAACTGCCTTCCGGGAACAACACCTCCAAGGGTTCCGTGAGCGGAAAACGCAAGGTTGCGCGGCTGTAGTTCCAGACCTCCACCCGCAACCGACCGTCGTCATCCCACATGTTGGGCGGGATCTTCAACTCGCGAAAGCTGTTGTGGATCATGTCCACGTTGAATTCCCGGTACTTGCCGGATTCGAAATCACCGATGACCCATTTGACCTTGTAAACCGGGTTGTCGAAATCGATATCCGCAGATTGCATCTTCACGCGAATGAACATCGGCTGGTCCTTGAGCACATCCTTACGCCAGCCCAGATCGATATCCCAACGGCGACGGGAGTTTCCCGGCACCAACTCATCTGCCATCTGGAATTGATCCTCGATCGCCTTGCGCACCATGCGGGGATCCAGATCCTGCACACCCTCCTCATTCAGGCGTTTGTTCAAAATGCGTTCAACCGATTCGGTGCGATCGGTGGGCGTCTCGGTAAGCGCGCCACGGGCCACCATCAATTTCTCGTTCAGCAAGGCCTGTTGCGCCTCCGGCAAACGACCCGCCCCCCACCACAGGGCGAGATAGATGATGAGGCCCACGACAACCAGAAAGGTTGAGTTGATCATGGACAGGCCAAGCAATTTGCCGAACCAGATCTCCCGTCGCGAAATGGGTTTGGTGGTCAGGATCTGCAGCGAGCAGTCACTGACCTCACGGGAGATGGCCCCGCAGGCCATCCAAATCGTCGCGCCCATGAGCAGCGTGGTGAGCACGACCATCGTGTACGTGATCATCACCTGCGTGAACATCGCCGCCGTGCCATCATGCTTGATCAGGATCGGCAACAGACCCACCGTCGCCCCCAGAAGGATGAGGAAGATCACCAGCATCCGCGAACGGACGGCGGCCTTCACGGTCAGCTTGGCGATGGCATAGACGTTCGGACAAACCTGGCCGATGAAGTCGAATGCCTTGTAGACGGGGTTCAGCATGAACGTTCAGTAATCGTCAAGCGGCTTGCGGCACAGCCCCGGTCGGGGCGGAATCAGAACCACCTTCATCGGCCGCCGGGGCCTGCGGACGGAAGGGCTCGAGTTCCTCACCCTGGCGCACCAGTCGGGCACTGTTGAAGATGACCATGATCGAACCGGCGTTGTGCATGATTGCGGCAATGATCGGGTTCAGGTAACCGATCGCGGCGAGCGAAAGACCACCGATGATGAAGATCACCCCGATGATGAAGTTCTGGTTGATCACCGCACGCGTGGCGCGGGAGAGCAGGATCAGGAACGGAAGCCGTCGCAAGTCGCTGTTCATCAACGCGATCGTGGCGCTGTTGATGGCGACCTCACTGCCGGCCGCGCCCATGGCGATACCGACATCGCCCGATGCGAGTGCCGGTGCGTCATTTACGCCGTCACCCACCACGGCGACCTTCCAGCCGTGCTCGCGGACCTTCTCCACGAATTGAACCTTGTTCTGAGGCAGGCAATCAGCCACCACCTCTTCACAATTGATCTCGCTGGCGACGCGTTTGGCAACCGGCTCGCGATCACCGGTGACCATTGAGATCCGCTTCACTCCGGCTTCTTTGAGATCGTTCAGCGCAGCGGATGCCTCCGGACGAATCTGATCGCGCAGGCCACACCAACCGACGCACTTACCTTCCCGCGCGACGTAGACGATGCTGAATCCTTCGGCCTCATTCAGATCCATGGTCTTGATGAAGTCCTCCGAGACGCCATTTTCGAGCAACCAGTTCGCTCTTCCGGCCAATACCGTCTGACCTTCGATGGTCGTCTTGATGCCTTTGCCGGCGGCTTCACTGAATTCGCCGGTATCGACGACGTTCACATTCGCTTCCTTGGCCAACGAGACCAGGGCCTTCGCCACCGGGTGGTTGCTATGTTGTTCCGCCGAAGCCGCCAATCGCAAAAGTTCGGCCGGCTTCACGCCTTCGGCAGGAGCCAGGCGGGCAACCGCGAGTTTACCCGACGTCAAGGTGCCGGTCTTGTCGAATACAAAGGCGTTGATCTTCGCCGCCAATTCGATATCGGCGATGTTCTTGATCAGTACTCCCAGACGCGCCGCGGCCGAAAGCGCCGCCACCATCGCACTGGGTGTGGCCAAAATGAATGCACAGGGACAAGACACCACCAGAATGGCAATCACGCGGTTGAGATCCTTGGTGAAAATCCAAACCAAGGCGGACATGGTGAGAACCAGCGGGGTGTAGTAACCCATGTACTGATCCATGATCCGCATGATCGGCAGTTTGGTCTGCTCCGCCGCCATGATCAGCTCGCGAACCTTGCCGAGCGTGGTGTCCGTGCCGGCGCGGGAAACGCGAATTTCCAGCACCCCGGTGAGATTGATAGTACCCGCAAAGACGTCATCGCCGTCCTTCTTGTCCACCGGCAGGGATTCACCGGTGATGTTCGCCTGGTTGATCGAACTGGAACCGGAGACGATCTGTCCATCCGCCGCAATGTTGTCACCGGGACGGACCCGGATCACATCGCCAATCGCCAGTTCCTTGGACGGAACCTCCTCCTCTTTACCATCCTTGATTCGGCGGGCCTTGGTCGGCGTGAGCTTGATCAACGACTCGATGGAAGCGCGGGCGCCGGCCGCCGTGCGGTTCTGGATGATGTCGCTGATCAACATGAAGAACGCGACGACCCCGGCGGTGCGATAATCCGAATTCGCCAACGACGCGAGGATGGCCAGGCTGGCCAGTTCGTTGATGCCGTATTTCCCCTTGCTGAGATCTTTCAAGGAGTTCAACAGAATGCGCCAGCTGAGAATGGCGGCACCCAGGAACGCACTCACACCGGCAATGGAGGAGGCGTTGGTAAAGAAGTACTCCACGATGTAGGCGTTCATCACGAACACCAGACCGATGAAGGTCATTCCGAGGGCGGTGGTGGACTGCTCGACGGCCAAGTCGGCTTCCGTACTGTCCTCATCCAATAAAGCGGTTACTTGCATAAGCCTATTTTTCGCGGTCGGTGGCCTTTGACGGCTCGCGGTTCAATTGAATGCGCAATTCGCGCGGTGATCCATCGGCCTTCCAGGGAACAAAGAATTTGTCGGTGGAATTCGTGAGCGAAACGCCGAAGGTCTCGGCCATGACCCGGCGCTTGAAGAGCATCGGGTTCCGGCGGTACTGCGGCAACTGTGCTTCAAAAGCCTTGGCCTCGGCCGCGATTGACGTGACGAGCTTGTTGCTCTCGATCATGCCGATGGACTCAATGACCCTCGCTTCACCCTCGGCCATCAAGAGCGACTTCCTCGCTTCACCCTCGGCCGTGAGTTTCTTGGTACTGGCTCTCTGCTGGGCGGAGTTGACCATTTCGAAGGCGTCTTTCACCCATAACGGCGGACTTGTCTGCACGTCCAATGGCTCCATCTTCACGCCCATCGGCATTTCCTCGAGCATCTCGCGAAAGTGACGGGCGACGGACTCCCGGAAGGCCTCCGGCTCCCAGAACAGGGCTGACTGCGCCGGAAATTCAGCGGCGGCATGAATCAGGGCGTGATTGAGATTGTTCCGCAGAATATTGGTGACGTTGCTGAAATAGAAGACGTAGGTGACCGGGTCGACCACGCGATACTTCAACGTGGCCTTCGCGTGGATGATGTTGCCATCGCCGGAAAGCAGGTAACCGTCCCAACCCGGTACGAGATCCCGTTGGGCCTGCGGTTCCTCGCCCTTGGCCCGTTGCTCCGGCGACTCGTGAAACCAACCGGTCGTAGAACGCAATGTGTGACTCTGCCCTGCGGGGATACGCACGATCTCGTCAATCGGATAAGGAAACGCAAAGTGCAGGCCGGGTTCCTTCACTCGATCGGCCCCTTCGCCGATGGGCTTGCCGAAGCGCAACACGACCGCGACTTCATTCGGCTCGACGGTGAAGACACCGGAGCAGACGAAGAAGATGATCACCCCGACCATGATGAATTTGAGCACGCCAAAAACGCTGCCCAAGGCCTCCGAGAGGGCCAGTGAACCGGAGTCTTCATGCAGTTCGACCTGCCGTCCGGGAGACGGCTCGATCGGATCCGGTTCCGGCTCCTGAAGTTTGATATCGTCGTCGCTCATGACCTTGCAGTAATTCGATTATTCACCCTCGGAACCCGAGTCTCGCGATTCTGTCGAACGCGGTTTCGGCATCTTTGTCGGCAGGGAAGATTTCGTGGCCCCTTCTCCGCTCAGGCGATTGAACGGCGGGGTCTGCTGATCAAGAATGAAGGTGGTGCGACGCGCGGTGGCAGCCTTGAAGGCGCGCATATCGAAGAGGAAGGTGGCGAGTTCCGGCTCCTGTTCGAAGATGGCGTAATACTTCGCGGCTTCGGCCTCGGCAGCTCCCAGAATCTCGGTCTTGCGTTCGTTCGCCTTGGCGAGGATCTGTTCCTTCTTCGTGTCGGCCTCGGCCTTGATTCGCTTGGCTTCGGCATCACCTTGGCCGTCGTATTCGCCGATCAGGCGACCACGCTCGGACTGCATGCGCGTGAAGACCTTCTCCGTGACGCTCTGCGGCAGACCGATGCGGTTGATACCGACGAGCTCAACCTGTATGCCGTAGTTCTCCTCCGCTTTGGGAGCAATCTCGGCGAGCATCTTTTGTTCGTAATCGGGAAGTTTCACTTCTGCCCGATTCGTGGAAATCAATTCGCTGAACTTGTACTTGCCGATCATGCTGTTCTTCGCGTCGCGCACGAGGCCTTCTAAGGTCCCGTCGATCTGCTTCGGATCCGCGCCGGGAAAACGCTCGATGAACAATTTCGGGTCCTTGATCTTCCAGCCGACGAAGACGGTGACCAACAAGGGCCGTCCATCAACCGTCTGGGTCTGTTCGAACTTGCGCTCAAAGTTCCGCAGGCGATTGTCGAGTTTGTAGACCGTCTGCACGGGCCAGGGCCATCGGAAGTTCAATCCCGGCTTCATGATGCTGCGGTCGAACTTGCCGAAGGTGGTAACCACGGCCACGTCCGTCTGCCGCACCTGGAAGAGGAATAGAATGAGCAGGAAGATCAGCGCGAGCAATGCGCCGGCCACAGGTATGAGGAGGTTTTTCTCTTTCATCGTTACTGTTGTGATTGTTGTTGTTTCTCCTTGTCCTCGTTGAACGTGACATCGGTGAATTCGCTACCGATGGCGTCATCCAATTTCAGGTAAATGATCTCCTGCGTGTTGGTGGTACCTATGATGTACTTGCGGGCACCACGCAGGGATTCGGCGACGGTCTTCAGATACAAGCGCCGCTTGTAAACTTCAGGGGCAGCAGAGAACGCCTTCACCTGGTTGTTGAATTGCCCGCTCTCGGCCGCCGCCGAGGTCACGCGGGAAATCTTGGTCGCTTTGGCGTTCTCAACCGTTTCGATGGCCTGCGCGTTGGCGGCCGGAACGGTTCGAAGCTGGTAGGCCTGCGCATCGAGAATCTTCTTCTCCATGTCCTGCATCGCACCGACGACCTGCTCATAGGCCCCGGCCACCTGGATCGGAGGATGAATGTCCTGCAACCCAACGAACGTGATCGTGCAGCCCATCTCCAGGCGATTGGCCTCAGCCTGGATCAATTCCTGAAGGTCCTTCGCCGCCTTGGTCCGGCCAGCGGCCATGATGTCCATGATATCAACGGACACGAGATAGAGCGAAACTTCCCGCCAGGCGAGACGCTCCAACAGGGTGGCTGCGTCCTCGTGATTGCGCGCCCATTTGCGCACGTCGGTGATCTGATACTGAATGGGGATACTCGCGGTGAGCAGGTTCACCGGCACAATCCGGTCATTTTCACCGTCGCTGCCCATAGCATCCACGGTATCTCGACTGGCCACGAGCATATTGAACTCCTCGAGGTAATGTTTCCTGGTCCAGAGCAGCACGGGATTGTTCTCTTCCTTCGGATCGGGAATGAAACCGATGTGGAACTGGTTCACCGCCTTGGACGAGTACCGATAAACTCGGTCGATCGGCCACGGTAGCTTCAGGTGGAGACCGGGGCCGAGGACGTCCTTTTTCTCAGCCACATTGATGGGTTTGCCAAAGCGTTCGATCAGCGCCTCCTCATGCGGAGCCAGCACCACGAAACTCGAGGAGATCAGGAACACACTCGCCCACAAGAGGATGAGCCACACAAACGCCCGCTCGACGTAGCGATAGAACCAGGTATCGGACACCTTGAAGCCGAATTGGTAGTCCAAGGTGTGCGCGACAGTTTTGATAATACCACCCGGCTGCCCCAGCAGACCGACCACCCGGCTCTCATAGAGCAATTGGAGTTCCCGCCCACGAACCCGCGGCCGGTAGATTTCCATGACCAGGATGATCAGCGTCTCCAACGCCATGAACGCGAGAAAGGCCCCCATCACCCGAGCGGCATAGATGTCAAAGCTGAGAAACCCGAACAGCCCGGT
>JBMYQZ010000008.1:16100-24169 GCA_049601855.1 Limisphaerales bacterium
ACGCTCATGATCGAGGCCAGCATCAGGAAGCTGCCGCTCGGCCGTAGCATGCGCGTCCCGTCATATTGCGCGAGCCCGACGGAGTACTTGCCGAACAGGTACTGCGCCAGTGCAAAGCCGATGAAGAACGCCGCCTGGATAAATGCCCAGGTCTTGTCCGGATCCTTGATGTCGTAACGCGACAGGAATTTGAGCATTACGTAAGCCCCGAAGCCTTCCAGGAGCAGCAACATGATCGTCCACCCGGGAATGAAGAATTTCTCAAACTGCTCGCGCGCCCGTTTGGCCCGCAGCACATCCCCCGTGCCCTCGAACAGGGTCACGCTCGATTCCTGGTCCTGAACCTTGTCCAACTCCAGACGCTCGACCTCCTCGGAGCGGTAATGGCGCATCTGGAGATAGCTGACGATCGTCACCAGCACTCCCAATCCGCAAAAGATGGAACTCATCAACCCCGTCAAGGAACCGCCGCGGAAGGCGACCAACAGGGCGCCGACACCGGTGACAACCAGGATCAGCAGATTCGTGAAAGCGTTTTTTGTCGGGTTCTTTTCCATCCTATGAAAGTTCGCGATCTTCAAACAAAGCCAATGCGAGTGAGAGGGAGGCCACCATGTAGCACACCACGTAACTCATCGCCCGAATGATATATTCGAAGGGGATGATCTTCTCCCCCTCCAGCGCATCCGCCATCCAAAACAACTGCCAGTTCGGCAACACCGCATAACAAACGGATGCCATGATCGAACCTCCATCCGAGGCCCGGCCGAACAGGTAATCCGTCATCAATCCCAGCACAAACACGATGGAACACACCGCCAAGGTCGGCATCAGTTCCATTCGAGTGCTGCACGCCAATGCCACGGACGCTAGCACCAACAGCGCACATAGAATCAGGATTCCCGCTGAAAGCATGCGCCAATCCATCAGGGCACCGAAGGGCTGGAGCCCCCAGTTCTTCGTCAGGAAACAGGCGGTGATAAAGGATAAGGTAGAAAACAAGGCGATCCCCAGCACCGCATCGCCAACGAATTGCCGATGGTTGAAGAAGTTCGTGTATCCACCCGCCAAAATACCGAAAAGAATCCCGAGAATAATCGACCAATACGCGGGCGGATCCGTGGCTTGGTAAATATCTGGGGCCATTCGGGAGGACATCATCGCCGACAAGAGATTCACGTAGACAATCAGGCTCAGCGCCAATGCCACTCCGAAAAACTTCCCGAATATGAACTTGGCCCGACCGACCGGCTTGGCCATCACAGCGAGTGCCGTCCCACTTCGGAGCTCCAAGGCCAGCGTATTTGAAGCACAAAAGACCGCCGCCAGCAGACCGACCACGAACACCACCGCCAAGGCACTGTCCTTTATCAGTTTGGTCTCACTCTCCAAGGCGAGGTAAGGAACATGAGCCATCAGAACCATGAAAAGGCCCGGCACAGTCACGAGAATCAGCACAATCGGTTGCCGAATAAGCTCGCGAGCACCGTTCCAAGCGATGGTCAAAAAGGCTAGCACGGGCGGGAATTTGATAAAAATTGAGGCGTTTGCAAATCTTTCATTGCGCGGTACTTGCAAATGAAACGGTCCAACCGACAGTCTGACGGCCGGACTTGCAACGCTCTAACTGCGTAGCAATCGTTTCCTGATCGCTGACTGAGGGGTCATACTTTCGTATGCATGACCGCAAATTTGTTCAAAAAAAGAATTAATGACATTCTCGGGAACAAGCTCGCAACCTAACGCGTCCGATGTGTTTAGAACCCAGGTCTTTCGCATGCCCCGCGTACAGTTGTTATTCATCCTGTTGCTCACGCTGCTCGCCGCTCCGGCGGAGGGCGCCGAATTCATTCGTGTCGACCTGCGAGAAAAGCGGATGAGTGCCGATGTGGATGGGTGGGGCTTGGAGCGCACCTTGACCCGCATTGTAACCATGACCGGTTGGGAAGTTTACATCGAACCGGACACCGGCCTTACCCGCCCGGCCTCGGAAAAATTCAAGAACGTTCCTGTTGGCCGCGCGCTCGCCCGTCTGTTGCCCGGAATCAATTTCTCCTTCGTTTCGTCCAGCACCGGCGCCACTCGTCTGCTGCTCTTCACCACCAGCGCCGGCAAGGCAACCAAGGCCATGAAGATCAAGACGTCGCGCCTGAAGAAACAAATCGTCGTCCAGCTCAAGCCGAACTCCAAACGCAGTATTGATGAAATCGCCAAGGATCTCGGCGCCAAGGTGGTGGGCCGGATCAAGGATCTGAACACCTATCGGCTGGAGTTCCCCTACGACAACGCAGCCCTGCTCGGACGCGACGCGCTCCTCCGCGACGACGACGTGCTCGGCGTGGATTTCAATTACACGATCGAAGGCCCGCGCGGCAGCGCCTCAATCAATCGCGACACTGCCACCATCAGCATCAGACCCGGCAGCGGCCCGGCCAAGGATCGGACTATTGTCGCCCTCATCGACACCCCCGTGCAGGCCAACGTTGCCAACAGCGGTTTCCTGCTCGACCCCATTTCCGTCACCGGCCAACCGCGCCCAGCGGGCAACGAACCCACGCACGGAACGTCCATGTTCCAGACTCTGCTGCGCGGACTCGACGCCGGCACCGGCACGGCAACCGAGAGCAATGTCCGCGTCCTCCCGATCGACATCTACGGCTCCGCCGGCGAAACCTCCACCTTCAACGTCGCTCAAGGCCTTGCCATTGCCGTGGAAAAGGGAGCCTCCATTGTGAACCTCAGTCTGGGCAGCGATACGGACAGCCCCATGCTTCGCTCGATGATCGAGCAGGCCTCCAATCTCGGCGTCACCATTATCGCTTCCGCCGGCAACGAACCCATCACCGACAACGTTTATCCCGCTGCCTATCCGGACGTCGTCGCGGTCACCGCCGGCAACCGCACGGGCGACATTGCCGAATACGCCAATCGTGGTGACTTCGTGGACGTCGTCGGGCCAGGCCGGTCGGTGGTTTCCCATGGCGAAGGCAATTACGTCATCACCGGCACCTCCCCCGCCTCCGCTTTTGTTGCCGGTGTCGCCGCCGGACTCGCCAACACCACCGGCGCCGATCCCGCAGCGATTCAAGCCGGACTCAAGCTGGAATTCGCTCCCAACCCCTCCGGCCGCTGACCTCCTTCCCTTGCGATTGAAGCATCGCGGCCCTTTCCGCGTCCGATTCTCTCTCGCCAATTTGGCGAGCCCGCCAAAAGAATGACAGAAGTGCGCCCCATCAGAGAATCGATCTTCCCAATCCTCCTCGTCGCAATCCTCCTCGTCGCAATCCTCCTTGCGGTCCTGCAACACGCCGCCGCGAGAGTCCCGCCATCCCTCAACTCATTCCTACGGGCCAATTGCCTCGATTGCCACGACGGTGACGTCACCAAGGGCAGCCTCAACCTCGAGACCCTGGATTTTGATCTTCGCGGCGACGCCGAGTTTGCCACTTGGAAACGCATCTTCGAACGGGTTGAAACCGACGAGATGCCACCGAAGAAAAAGGCCCGTCCCGCCGCCTCGCAAAAGGAAGCGTTTCTCTCGGCCTTGAAGGAGCGTCTCATATCGGCCGACCGCGAAACCAAGAACGACTTGGGGCGCGTCAATGTCCGCCGACTCACCCGCCGCGAATACGAAAACACCATTCACGATCTTCTGGGCGTTGACATGCCTTTGCAGGAACTTCTCCCCGAAGACCCCGCCACGCACGGCTTCGAGACAGTCGCTGCCGGCCAGCAACTTTCCCATCACGTGCTCGACCGTTACCTCCAAGCGGCCGACCTGATACTCGGTCAGGCCTTCGCCCGCGCCACCGTCGGTGAACAAAGCTCCCGGCGTAGTTTTGGTCCGCGTCTGCTTGCCCGTCGCACCGGGGGGAACTACCGCGGTCCCCAACTCCGCGATGACGTGGCCCACTTCTGGCCCATCACCTTGCAATTCTACGGCCGCATGCCGATGACCACGGTTCGTAATTCCGGTTGGTATCGCGTGACCCTCAAGGATGTGCGTGCCGTGAATCCCAAGAACCAATCCGTCTGGGGCACGATCCGTTCCGGCGCCTGTAATTCCGCGGCTCCCATCCTCTATCCCATCGGCCTCGTTGAAGCCACCCGGGAGAAACGAGACCTGACCTACACCGGCTGGATCCGCAGCCGCCACATGTTGGAGCTCAAACCGAACGACAATTCCCAGCGCAAAGTCCGGACCGGTGCCCGCGGCGGCAACGTCGGCTACGAGAACAACCGCTCCATGATTCAGGAACGCTGTGAAGGCATCGAGATCAGCGGTATCGAAATCGAACGCATCTATCCGAACAGCACCCGCGAAGAACTCCGCAACAACATGTTCCACGGCTTCAAGAAGGAAGACAGCGAACGACTCAAGGAGAACCCGAAGAACCGCGACATCTACCACCGACTCATCCACGACTTCGCCACCCGCGCCTTCCGCCGTCCCGTCACGAAGGAACAAATCACACCTTACGTCGATCTCGCCCTCGCCTCGCTCTCCGAAGCAGGCCAACGTCCCAAGGACGCCATCCGCGCCGGCTACCGCGCCATCCTCTGCTCGCCTCGCTTTCTGACACTGATCGAGAGGCCCGGCAAACTGGACGACCACGCTCTCGCCTCCCGTCTCAGCTACACGCTGTGGAATTCCATGCCCGACCCCGAACTCCGCAAACTCGCGGACCAGGGCAAGCTCGCGAAAAACTTTCGCGCCCAACTCCTGCGCATGCTCGACGATCCCAAGTCCGATCGCTTTATCGAAAGTTTTACCGACCAATGGCTGAACCTGAAGGAGATCGACTTCACCACCCCGGACCGGCGGATGTACCGCACTTTCGACGACATCGTGAAGCAATCCATGCTCGAGGAGACGCGCGCTTTCGTGAAGGCCCTTATTGAGAACAACGCCCCCATTCGTAATCTCATCCAATCCGATTTCAGTATGCTCAACGAGCGCCTCGCGCGCTTTTACGGCCTGCATGAACTCCTCGAACTCAAGCCCGGTCAAGGACTCCAACGCGTCAATCTTCGCGATCTCCCGCGCGGCGGACTCGTCACCCAAGGCTCCGTCCTGAAAGTCACCGCCAACGGCACCACGACCTCCCCCGTCATTCGCGGCGTCTGGGTCAACGAACGAATTCTCGGCATGGAAATCCCGCCGTCCGACGTCCCCGCCGTCGAACCCGACATTCGCGGTGCTGTCAGCATCCGCGATCAACTCGACAAGCACCGCAACAACGAATCCTGCGCCACCTGCCACCGCAACATCGATCCCGCCGGCTTCGCCCTCGAGAACTTTGATCCCGTCGGTCTGCCACGTTCGCGCTACGGTTCCCGCAACTCCGGTGCCCGGATCGACGCCTCGGGAATCACACCGGAGGGCAAGGAATTCACCGGCCTCCGCGAATGGAAAGCCATCTACGTCCAGCGTCCCGAACTCCTCACCAAATCTTTCGCCCGCCACCTTCTCACCTACGCCACCGGCGCCGCGCCGCGATTTAGCGACCAGAACCTTCTCGACGAGATCGTCGAAGAATCCCGCAAGGATGGGTTCCGGGTCAGATCCATCCTCGTCGCCGCGCTCCAAAGTGATATCTTCAAGACCAAGTAACCGATGAAGAAAGTAACCTTCACCCTCGGAAAGAAACTCTCCCGCCGCACCGTCCTCCGCGGCGCGGGCGTCGCCATGAGTCTCCCGTTCCTCGACGCCATGGCCCCGGCCTTTGCCACCCCGACCACGGGCCCGAAAGCCAAACGCTTCGTCGGCGTCAGCCTTTCCCTCGGTCTGCACGGACCGAATCTCGTCCCCGAGAATGGCGGGACTGACTACCGCCCCTCGCAGTATTTGAAACCGCTGCAGGACATCCGTGACCAGTTCACCGTCGTCTCCGGCTCCTCGCATCCCCGGGTTAACGGCGGACACTCCGCTGAATCCAGCATCTTCTCCGCCTGTCCCCAAACCCGCGGCGGCACTTCGCGCAACACCGTTTCGGTTGATCAACTGATGGCCAAGCACTTGGGGCATGAAACCCGTTACCCCTCGCTCATCCTCAACACTGGATCCAGTACCAGTCCGAGCTACACCGAGAATGGCGCCATGATCCCCGCCGAGAGCAACGTCATGCGCGCCTTCGCCAAGCTTTTCTTCAACGACTCCGCGAAAGAGCAGGAACGCCAGGCCAAACTCATCCGCTCCGGCCGTAGCGTCATGGACGTCATCGGCGCCGAAGCCAAAGCCTTGCAACGCGAACTCGGAGCCGGCGATCGCGAAAAACTCGACCATTGGTTCACCAGCGTTCGCGAACTTGAATCCCGCTTACAGGCCAACGAAGCCTGGGTCCAAAAAACCAAGCCGAAGGTGAAAGCTGACCTGCGCACCGATCGCAACAACAGCATCACCGTCGAACGCGCGATGCTTGAGATCATCAGCCTTGCCTTGCAGACCGACTCCACCCGCTTCGTCACGCTGCACATGCCTGGAAACGCCCGCGTCAGCAGTCTCCCCGGTATCGACGAAGGCTACCACGGTCTCAGTCACCACGGCCGCGACGAGGACAAGCTCCGTCAACTCGCCATCGTCGAACAACTCGTCGTCAACGAATGGGCGAACTTCATCCGCAACCTGAAGGCACACAATCAATCAAGCGGGACGCTCCTCGATGAGACGATGGTCATCCTCACCAGCAACTTGGGCAACGCCTCCAGCCACAACAACAAGAACATGCCCGTTCTGTTTGCCGGCGGTGGTTTCAAACATGGCCGCCACCTCGCCTTCGACCAGCGAAACAACTACCCCTTGCCCAACCTCTACCTGAACGCCCTTCACCAACTCGGCCTTCAGAACGAGGACTTCGCTACCAGCACCGGCGAAATGACTGGATTGGTCTGAATCCAGTCCGGCAAGAGTTCTTCAAAACTTCCCGTCCCGCGCTTCGAAGTGCGTGGGCTTGCCGAGCAGTTCACCCTGGTTTTGCAGCCAATGGGCTATCCAAGCGATCACCTGCGCCGTTTCCACTTCGGGTTCGCCGGTGATGCCGTAGATGCGTGAACTGTCACTGAGCAGGGCCGTATCCGTTTCGTCACCCACGAAATTCACATCGCGATTCATCAACCGACCGAAGGCTGCGGCAACATCACGCGTCCGAAGATGGGTCGGGCCGGTGACGTTGTAGACCTCCGCCGGGGTGCGGGTTTCGCCGAGCAACTGCAGAATCATGGCATTCGCGTCGCGCTGCCAGATGGTGTTGAAGAAGCTCATCGAGACATCGACCGGCTCGCCTTCGAACACCTTGCGCGCAATATCCACCATCACACCGTAACGCAGTTCGCAGGCGTAGTTGAGACGCACCAAGGCGGTGGGAATGCCGAGCGACTCGCTGAAGTACTGAAACATCCGTTCGCGACCGAGACAGCTCATGGCGTACTCGCCGGCGGGGTTCATCGGATCACTCTCGCGCGAACCGGAAGATTCCACCGAGGTCAGGCCGTAGACGTTGCCGGTGGAAAGCGCGACGATGCGACTGCCCCGATAACGCCGGCAGACCACGGACGGAAGGTGGGTGTTCATCGCCCAGGTGGCCGCCTCGTTGCCGGACGTCCCAAACTTCATGCCGGCGAGATAAACTACATTCGGCACCTCCGGCAATCGGCCGACGGCTTCCTCGTCCAACAGATCCGCAGACACGACTTCCACGCCCCATGATTCGAGTCGTTGGGCGGCCGCGGCATCGGAGAAACGGGAAACGGCGATGATCCGCCGTTTCGGCCCGGCAAGTTCCGACGCGCGCTTGGCCATGCGTGCCATGGTCGGGCCCATCTTGCCGCCCGCACCAAGAAAAATGATGTTACCGTCCAGGTCGGCCAGTCGTTCAACCAACCCGGCGCTGGGACGCGAGAGACTGTCCTCGAGTTGCTCGACATCCCCGATATGAGTAAGGGGATCAGACATGCTCAATCGGCGTTCTTTCCAGCCTCGGCTCCCTCAGGCTTCTCCGCGACCTTGGCTTGGGGACGACCGGGGCCCCGGTAATTCTCCGGCAACAGCTCGCGCAATTGTTCCACCCGCT
>JBMYQZ010000009.1:0-24091 GCA_049601855.1 Limisphaerales bacterium
GTGACCACGGCGATTTTCATCGTGGCTCCTCCAAGGCGACGTGGTAGGCGGCGAGGCTTTGGCGCGCGTTCTCGCTCCAGCTGTAACGCTCTTGGTATGCCTCCAAGGCAAAGGTACGTCTGCTGCGCAAGGCTCTCATCATCTCTTCGGTCGCGCCCGCCAGTTCAGACACTCCGTCGCCGTCGGCAATGATCCCGATTTCCGTCTCCCGCACCGTCGCCGCCACGGTGGGACAATCGGAAACCAGCACCGGGCGACGGTAGTAGGTCGCCACATTCAAGGTCGCACTCTGCGAATTGAAGGAACGGCGATAAGGCAGCACGCTGAAATCGCTGGCGCCGAACAGATCCGCCACGTCTTCGTCGGCGATGTACTCGTTCATGAAGCGGACATCCTCCGTAAGCGAAAGATCCTCGATCAACTTGCGATAGTACGCGTCGGGCTTGTTGTCCGCTCCCCCCGCACGACCGGCCAACACCAGGAACGGCCTGTCTTTCAACGAGGCCATCGCTCGCAGATAGGCGTCGATGTTCTTGTCGTCCCGGATGTTCCCGAAAATCAACGCGATCAATCGGTCCGCCGGCAGGTCGAGTTTCTTTCTCGCTTCCGCCTGATCGTGGACGGGCGGGCCGTAGGGCATCGTTCCAAAGGGCACGATGTGAATCCGCTCCCGGTCAACCCCGGCAAACTCCATCAACTCTTCGCGCTGGGATTCGCTGTGCACGAAAACCCCCGACATCGACCGGTAAACCGCGCGCAATTGCCGCTCTTCCCACGGCCGATAGAGAATCGCCTTCGAGCGCCGAACGTCATGGGCGGTAATGAACATCCGGGCGCCGGTGCGTCGCAAACGCGGTCCCCACCACGGGAAGGTCAGGTGGTTCACGTTGTTGAAATGCACCACGTTGGCCTGCCGTTCACGCACACGCCGGCATAGCCGGCGGGGACTGACCAATTGGGCTGTCAGGAAACGCGCCTTGCGCACCGCGGGATATCGATGAAGCAAGCTCATCAACTGCGGCCAGACGGCGTATTGGCCGCAATCCTTCCAATGATATTCGGGCGAGCAGACCAACTCCGCCTCCACTCCCTCCAAGCGACTCATTTGCGTCAACATCTCGTGCGCGTAACGCCCGATGCCGCCGGCCGGAAAGAAGGAATAGTAGAGGGCCTTGACCATCAACTGCCGGAATTACAACTGCGACTTCGCGTACTCGACGCAATCGCGGATGATGTCATCCAACTTGTTCTTCGGCTCGTAGCCGATGGCCTGGTTGATCTTGGTGATGTCCGGCATGCGCCGATCCATGTCTTCAAAGCCCACGCCATAAGCCTGCTCGTACGGGACGGTGACGATCTCGGAATCGCTGTTGGTCATTTCCTTGATCTTCTGCGCCAGGCCCATGATGGAAATCTCCTCACTGGTGCCGACGTTGTAGAGTTCGCCGCGGGTCTCGGTCGGACCCAGCAGGTGGGCCAGCGCCCAGACGATGTCGTTCACGTGGCCGAAGCAGCGCGACTGCTTGCCGTCGCCGAAGACACGAATGGTCTCGTGGCGCAACGCCCGGTTGATGAAGTTGGGAATGACCATGCCGTACTGACCGGTCTGGCGCGGGCCCACGGTATTGAAGAGCCGCACCAAGACGACGGGCAGATGACATTCGTGCCAGTGCGCCATGCCCAGGAATTCGTCCAGCGCCTTGGCCCCCGCGTAACACCAGCGGTGCTTGGACGGTGGTCCCGTCACGCTGTCGTCCTCTTCGTTGAAAGGCACGTTCGCGTTCTTGCCGTACACTTCCGAGGTGGAGGTGATCAGCACCGGGCGGCGGTAGGTACGACAGGCGTCCAAGACAGTCGCCGTGCCATGCACGATCGTGTCGATGGTGTGCACCGGCCGATCGACGACCAGTTGCACGCCGACCGCAGAGGCCAGGTGATACACCATGTCCGCCTCGTGCACGCTTTCTTTGGTCAGCGCGGCATCGCGAACATCACCGGTTAGGATCTTGAGGTCCTGGTGATCTTCGAGGTGGGCGAGGTTGCGGTAACCGCCCGTCGAGAAATCATCGAGGATGGTGACTTGGTGTCCGTCATTGAGGAGGTATTCGGTCAGATGGGAGCCGACGAATCCGGCTCCTCCAGTGATGAGGTACTTCATGATTTTTTCTATTCGAGAATTGATTGGTAAATGCCGACCAACTTGTTCAGGTGGGTCGACACAGAAAACTTTTCGCGGATCAGCTGCATCCCGTTGAGACCGTATTCCTTTCGGATCTCCGGTGAATCGAGAATTCGCTTTATCCCGTCGGCGAGTGCCTGGGGATCTTTCGGCGGCACAAGCACGCCGGTCTTGTCCGGCAACAGCCATTCGCGCACGCCGCCCACGTCCGCGGCCACGACCGGAACACCATTCGCCATGGCTTCGAGTCCGACGATACCGAGGGTTTCGGGACAGATGGACGGGAAGACCAACAAGGTGGTTTTCTCGTACACCTCGCGAATCCCGTCACGGTCCACCCACGGAAGGAAGGTGATCTGCTCGCGACAACCCGCGGAACGTGCCAGTTGATCGAACTGCCGGGTTCGCGCTTCGTCGAAGTTTCCGATCATCGTGGCTTGCACGTCCTTTGGCAACTTGGCCACGGCCTGCACGAAGAAGTCGGCGCCCTTGATATCCACCAGTCGGCCGATGAAAAGCACCGTCGGTTTCTCTGGCGCCCGGGCCGGTTCCACCGCCACATCGATCGGACAGAAATAGGGAACGGAGCTGACACGATCCGCCGGGTAGCCGGCTTTGACGTAGCGATCGACCACTGATTGGCTCGGGCCGACCACGTGAGCGTAGCGATTCCGCTGCTTATGGAACCACTTGACCCGGCGGTAGTAGGCCATCGCCGTCCGAGGTCGCGGCGAGAGACAATGCTTGAGCGCCGTCGTGGGGAAACACATCGGCCCGCAGCTGCGCTGACAGATCTCCCGCGTGCGGCGGAAATAGAAACTTGTCGCCGGACAAAGATGCCCGAAGCCGTGCGACGTAAACATCGTCGGCGCGCTTTGAAACGCGCCCTCGAACGCGCCGGTGTCGTAGATGTTGTGAAAGTGTATGATATCGGGACGCTCCTTCTTCGCGATCCGTTTGATCGCCTCGCCACTCTCGCGGCTGCCCGTGCGCACGGCCGACACCAGCGAGGGAACGTGATGCGAACGCGGCGCCAGGTCCGGATTGCCATCCGCGTAGGCGAAGGACTGCTCGTGCCCGGCCTTCTCCAGTTCCTGGACCACGTTCAGCAGGTACGTCTCCGCACCGCCGCAGAATTCCAGGTGATCATGTACGTGCAGGATCTTCATTCAGCCCTTGATCAGCGTGATGCAGGCAAAGGTGAAATCGAAACCCTGCCAATGCACCACGCGTTCGTCGCAATCGAGATCCACTTCGCCTTCGACCTTGAATCCATACTTGCCGGAGAGTTCGACAAAGCTCTGAAGGTCTTCGCGTTTGAAGAATCGAATCGGCACGCCATAGGCCACCTTGCCATGGGTCTCAATTCCCTCATCCCAGTAGTCGGTCGAGGTGACCAACACACCACCGGGTCGCAGCAGGCGGGACATCTCCTTCAAGTAGGCCTCCACGTCCACCCCGTGTTCGACCACGCTCATGCAGGTGATCGCCCCGAAGTGTTCGTCCGGGAAACGCGTCTTGGTCAGATCACCTTGATCGTACTGGATCGGGCCGCGCTTCAAGGGCTTGGGAAAGATCAGGTCGATGCCGAACAACTCGCGATAGCCGAACAGGTAGAGCCAGGGAAGGATGTTGGAATACAAGGTTGCGCCCGCGTCCAATACCCGATCCTTCGAATCCGTCGCGTCCAAGATCGCGCGAATGGCGGTGAGGGAATCCCAGTTCTTCGGTCCGTCCTGATGCGGCGGCAGCCCACATTCGAACGCGTGCGCCACCGACTGGTCGGCGACCTGACGACTCTTCAGGACCGCATTGGGCCAGAACTTGGAAGGCTTGGCGGGCGGGTGTTTGGCTCCGCGCCAGTTGAGGTCCCCGCGCAATGCCCATTCGGACTGAGCAACCAGCGGGTTGGTGAAGAGCAACTTGCCCAGCTTGCGGCTGAAGGCGTTGGGATACGGATTGGTATTCATGTCGATGGTATTTCCGATGATTCCGTTGTCGGTTTGTCTTCGGAGGCAAAGCGCGCGGCGAAGCGTTCGCCAAAGCGCTGAAAGAACGATTGCGAAATGGAGTGGTCCCGCTTCGCGGAAAGCAGTCGCCAGCTAAGCGCCAGCAGTCCGGCGTAAGCCTTGATGATCGCCCGCAGCGACTTGGCTCCCGGTCGTCCCAAGAGCCGGCGAAATAGCTGCCGCGGAAACACGGAGACAAATTGACGGCACAGAGGGACGAAGCGAGCCGTCCCGGCCTCGCGTAGATCCATGATGGATTTGTTGCGCAGGATCAGCATCTGCCGCCGCCGATTACGGGCGTTGTTGATGTGGGCGTCGGTGATGCTGTCGTAATGGGCCACCTCCGCAGTCGTGCAGACTCCGACCTGGTAGCCGGCCTGGCGCACGCGACAGCAGAGATCAAAATCCTCGAAGTAGCTTCCGAACACGGGATCAAACGGCCCGACTTTCGCTAGCACGCTGCTGCGAATCACCATGGCCGCCGCCGGGATGTTCGGCACCTCGTAATACGGCTTCAGTTCCTGGCCGGCGTCAACGAGTTCGAGCAGCTCCGGATTCGCCTTCATGCAGGCATAGAAATTGGGATTCATCAGCTCCCACCCGAAGGCAAAGAGCATGGGCGTCACCGCACCGATCTCCGGATTCTCATCCAGCAACTCGGCGCACCTTTGGATCCAGCCGGGTCGCGACAGGGTGTCCTGGTTCAGGAAACAGATGTAGCGCTCCGGGGCATCCAGTTCTTCCAGCGCAAAGTTGTTGGCTTCGGCGAAGCCCAGCGGCTGGTCGGTCTTCAACAAGGTGTACCGACAACCGTCGAGCGTTTCCGGAATGGCACCTTCGTTGCCGCTGTTGTCCACGAGGCACACGTGCTCGGGCTGCTCGAAACTCTCCACCAGACTATCCAGGCACGGCTTGATCCATTCCTTGCCGTGGTAACCGACAACAATGATCGACGTGCTGGGGTTGGACTTTGATTGACTCATCTTTTGAACAGGCGGCGAACGCGACGACAAAGGTGATTCCAGCTCGCCCGGGGAATGAAAATCTCGCGCTTCCCATCCACGACAGTTTGGCGTCCATCCACGCAAAGGGTGTGCAACCCGCTCGGATAGGGACCGTTCTTCTCCGGCTCGATCCGGGCGACCTCAACCTCCGCAAAGGATTCACGCGTCAAACGCTCCACCCGGTTGATCGCCACGGCTCCACCGTATCCGGCCGAGCAATCCTGGGCCGGACGATAGAGTTTTCCCTCGTGCCGAAAGAAACGGCCGGCCGGTCGACTGGAACGGACATCGGCTTTCACCGGGTTCAATGGGTGCGGCTCCCAAGGACCTTCGGGTGCCTCGGCGGACCAGATGAACAACTTCGTGTCCTGGCCGTCATTGAGCTTCGTTCCGAAGAGCCACCACCTGCCGTCATGTTCCAGCAGCGTGGCGTCGAGCACGGGCTCTTGCAGCAACGTGCCGGCCGGTTTCCAGTCCTTGCCTTCGCGGCGATACCAACGCAATTCACCCTGCGAGGCGCATTCGGGCAGGCAATACAGGGATCCGTCGACCGACACCGTCAGCGGGTAAGAAAGATGATGGGATTCGCGGATGCCACCGTCGTCGAGGACTTCGCCGGTCGCCGCATCGTAAGCCGTGATGAATCCCGTTTCGTTTCGGTAATCGTAACTTTCGACCA
This sequence comes from Limisphaerales bacterium, assembly GCA_049601855.1. Taxonomy (GTDB): domain Bacteria; phylum Verrucomicrobiota; class Verrucomicrobiia; order Limisphaerales; family JAYPXF01. The sequence continues at coordinate 5,872 of JBMYQZ010000009.1, forward strand.
GCACCTCTCCCTCGCGGTCGACGCTCGGAAACGGGTCCGCCACGAACTCGCGGCGCGGGCGGGAGGGAAACCAGCGGACCTTTTCCATCGGCTTGGATTGCAGCCATTCCTCAGGACCGGCTTGCACAACGCCCACGTTCCATTGATCCGACTTCAACAAAGGTCGCAGCTGTGCACCAAGGTAGTTGCGGAAGACGCGCAACAAGAATACCGCCAACTGCCATCGCGTCGGACGATAGTAGATCGGAGCATCGGACTTGGTCGGCTCGTCATCCAGGTAAGCCGCGTTGTCGTGTTGAATGTCCCGACACACTTGGGCAGGCCAGATGGCGCTCGCGTGGTAGACGGAATCCCGGTTGACCCGATAGGAGGTCTTGGCCGTGCGGAAGTATCCACGTCGCAACACGATGCCGCCGTCGAGCCGATCGGTGATTCGCTGGAGCGTGGCCCCGGTCACGTCGTCACCGTGATAGATTTCCCAGAAACAGGGCGGCCCGCCACGATATTTTTCGATGTCGTCGTGATGAAACGACCACACACCGTAGCGCGGTGCCTGCAACACCTCGCCACGCAGAATCCCGAAGGCGAAGCGCATGATGAAGTCCACCTTGCTTTCACGCACAACGGCAATGTCATCTTCCGGAAAGTAGCGCGAGAACCTGCCCTTGTTGATCGTCTTCACGCGGCGTTGTTCCAGCTGCCCCAGTTCGTCCGTCAGGTCGACCCGGGGCAGGGCGGTGGACCCACGATTGCCGATGCGACGCAGAAACAAGGTCCACGGCATCTCGGGATCGAACAGGAGTTTGCGCAACTTCCCAAAGAAGCCCACACGCTGCGGCTGAGCTCCCTCATCCAGGAACAGGATGACCGGTTCGGCTACCCGGCAGAGCGCCCGGATGCACTCGGCCTCCCAAGCCGGGAATTCCAGGCTGTTGCACATGATGCCGAAACGCAACTTGGTCGTGGGAGTGCTCACGTCTTGATTCGACGCCGAATGAATCCACTGATCCGGCTCAGGAAACCGGGCGCCTTGCCCGCGACGAGAGCACGCCGAATTTGGGCCAACACGTCCGTTCCTTCCGTGATGCTGATCGGCGGAATCTCGCACCCGCGGTCTTCCGCAAAATGAAAGGCCCGAAAGAAGGATTTGCACGCCGCGCCGATCGCCTCGCGATGCGAATCCACCGCCTGCTTCACCACGCCGTAATCGAAAGGGATCACCCAGAGATCACCGCGTCCGCCAATTCCCTCGAGGTATTCCGAGCAACGTTGAAAATCCTGCGCCACGTCCTTCCACGAAAGCCGCGCCGTTATCGCCGGATGCGTGGCGGAATGATTCGCCAGCGACCAGCCGCAATCCGTGAGTTGGCGCAATTCGGATTCATTCATGAAATTCTGCTGCCAATGCTGTTCGCCGAACGATTCCGCAATCTGTTCACGCAAAGGCCCATCAAATTCCTCAAGTGTCCGGCGCCAGATTGCCGCGGCGTCCAGGCCATCCTTTTTCAACAAGGTCTGTGCCACGCGATTGACCGGTTGGTTTTCCAGCAACCAGCTGAGTTCACAACGCCAGAAGCAACTGCGCCGCTGCACGAACTCCGAATTCACCGCGATCGCACCAACCACGTTCTTCCGCGCGCAGATCGGCGCGGCCTGTTCGATCACGCCACGGTAGGCATCGTCGAACCATAGTACGAACCGGGGACCTTCAACTTCTGCTTCCAGCGCCTCATCCAAGCCCGCGACCCGACCAACGGAGAGCAGTTGATCCAACTGCCGCTCGAAATCTTCCGGCGTAATGGTCGATTGCATCCAGCGCGTGAACTCGTTGTCCTTCGGCCGGACATCGTGAAACACCAGGTGATAGGTGCCGCTGGGAATCGCGTTCATTTCAACGACGCTGCCGTCCAGACTTCATCGGCGAGATCGCAGACCTTGTCCTGGTAAACCGTCTCACCGAAGTGTTCGCCGTAGTCGGCGCGTCCCGCGACAACGCAACGTCCCGCCAGTTCGCGGTCGTCCAACAGGCGACCAAGCGCATTGGTCATCTCGGCCACCGAGCCGAAGGGCACGGAAAGTCCATTCTGTTCATGCCGCACCAAGGTGGCCAGACCGCCCACGCGACTGGCGACGACCGGCGTTTGGCAGGCCATCGCTTCAACTGCGCAGCGACCGAAGGTTTCCGAACGGGACGGAATGCAGATCAGATCGCAGGCGCGATAGAAGCGGCCCATCGCCTTGACCGCGCCGAGGAACTTGACCCGCGCCTGGATTCCCAATTCAGCCACCAGGGAATCGAGACCCGCGCGGAACTCCGGATCGCCGTCGCCCGCCACCGCCACAGTGAGGTCGTCCCGTTCCGACATCAACGGCGCCACGGACCGGAAGAACCAGTCATGACCCTTCACGGGCCGCAACCCACCGGGCACGCCGATGATCTTGCCGGACATGGACAGACCCAGTTCGCGACGACTGTCGTCGGGCGTCCATTCCTCATCACCGAGCGGATCGGGAACGCCGATGGGAATCACCTTGCCACCGCCGCCCTCGCCGATCATGCCCGCCCTTGCGACTTCGGTGTTGAAGACCATTTCCTGCGCATGGCGCCGACAAAAGGAAGGCAACCACGAACGGAAGACGCCTGGGATCTTCAATTCGCCGCCGACGTGACTCAGTTGCTCGCGCATGTGCCAGATGCAGGGCAAGCCCGCTCTCCGTGCCGCCACCGCCGCGCACAATCCCGTGGCGGTGTTGATATAGACGAGTTCGGATTGGCGATCGGCAAAGAGCGATCGAAACTGCGCGGCGTTGCGCATTTCCTGCCACATGATCCGCAGGAAGCGGGGAATCGAGTCCGTCCGGAGCCAGCTCTTGTGCGGCAACACCTGGGTTTCAATTCCCTGCGATCGGAATTCGTCTGCCACTTCGCCAGGATTCCCGAACACCACGCGCGTCTTCCAGCCCCGGCGGCGAAAGCCATTCACGATCGACAGCGCGCTCAGGGACGAGCCATCCCAACCCGCGCAGAATTGAACCATTGTGAGGCGCTTCCCGGTCATCGTTGCCAGCCTCAGATTTTCCAGGGTGGAGGACCGGCGACATCCAGAGAACGCAGGAGTTCCACGTCCGGACGATAGAGCTCGTTGAGCCGGCCACGATCCCGGTCGCCCAATTTGGGCGGCCGCTTCCCGAATAGCCGCTTGAGAAAGCTCGCAGTGTGCGACTGGTTGATGACCTTGCCCGTGTCGGGCAGCTTCTCGGGTGTTACCCCGAGGAAAGCGCAGATGGCATTGACCACCGCGCCGGAATCTTTCTTCATGTCCTCGAAGTACAGCACCTGGATCTGTTCCCGCGGAAAGACGTCGAGGTACGCCTGGAGTTGCTGCCCGTAGAATCCCATCTGCTGGTAATGCCAGGCCGGCGACCAACCCTCACGAATCCGTTCTTCCTCGGCGTCCAGGGCGGCGGAGAATTCCAACTCCTCAGCTCCCTGCTTTCGCTTGTGCAGATACATCGAGAAGGCGCGCTCCGCCGGATCACGCAGGATGGCAATGATGCGCGCATCGGGATGCGCGGCGTGAATCCGTTCGGCCGTGCCCTTCCAATAAAGATAAACCGTGCTGCCGTCGCCCTTCAGCTGATCGCCGGCCGAACCATACAGTTCCTCGTACTTGCCGGCGTCCACGATCGAGCGCTCATTGACGCTGGCGTCGTCGCCCGGTCCCGTAAACTGCGGACGGTCCGGAGAATAGGCGTAGTAACGGGGTTCCTTGACGGCCGGAACGAAGAGACGCGAGTGCTGCCCCAAGTAGTAACACAACGAGGAGGTACCGGATCGGGCCGCCCCGATCAGGAAGAAACGATCAAATTCTTTCGCGGACATCTTTCTTCGGAGGATCAGACTGAGAGGCTGTCGCGCAGAAACTGCCTGCCCGATTCCTGCACTTCGGCCAGTCTACGATCGACGCTTTCCCAGTCGAAGGCATCGGTCGCCGTGGCCGCTTCGACCAACGGCCAGATGCTCTTCGCGTCGGCCTGGATCTTGGCGATGCGAAAGGCACCGAGTTTGAACAGTTTCAACAGACTGGTCACCTTCGTGGCTTCTCCCGGTACGCGTTCGTAGGGATCGATCACGACGAAGGGGGTGTGATTGCGGATGGAGAAGATCGTGGCGTGCATGCGCTCGGTCACCACCAGGTCTGCCGACGCAATGATACGCGTCCATTCTGCCGGCGAGATATCGTGCTTGGTCAGATCGATTCCACCGGCGCCGCAAGGAGCGGTGAGTTCTACGACCTGCCAGCCGGCGGCGCGGAAACGTTCACCGAGAGCGCCGAGCTTGGCGTCCGAGTTGCAGATGAACACGACGGTCCCGCCATCACCCGAACGGATTCCGGCGGCTTCCAATTTACCCGTTGCCGACGCGTGATGTTCGCTGAAGGGATCCTCGATCAGGAACGTTGGATCCGCCGTTTGTTGCAGAGTGCCCGCGAAGTCGGGGCAGACCTTTTGAACGAAATCCATCGTCCGGTCGTCGCGCACGCCGATGGCACGAAAGCGGGCCAGCGATTCTCCCATCGCGGCGACATCCCGCCGCGGGGCGCCCTGCCAATCAAAGGAACCGATGGAGGCGCCATAAGCCACCCGCGTACAGTTGTCGCAGTGGGGCAGCCAATAGGCATTCGGAAAGGCTGGGAAGAACGGATCGCACTGGCGGGGAAAGATCCCGTTCTTGAAGAACCTCCGAAAGCGTCCCTGGTAACGCAGCGTCCAGACCACATCGCTGCCGGTGATCAATCGATCGTATCTCGATTCCAGATAACGGTAGTACTCCGGTGAATGGCCGTCGGCGAATTCCTCGGGACTGGTCGGGAGCCATTCGCGGGCTGCGTGATCGAGGGCCTTTTTCCGGTCGTTGTCCGGCGGTCCGTAGACGCGCGATTTCTCCGGGTAACGGATGTTCACGATCTCCGCTTCTGTGTCCGGCATTGCGTTCAGCGTGGCGCTGAGCGAATAAGCCTGCAGGATGGCGCCCTCATTGAAACCCGAATGCAGGGTCACTATGCCGATCCGAGAGTTGTTTCCCTCCGAAGCCATCATTCGTGCCAGGTCAAGATCGTGTCCAACGGTCGCCGTTCCGAACACGGCACCTTGAGCTCCTTCGGCGGATGCCCCACGGCCAGCATCATGATCACCACTTCATGTTCGCCGAGGGGAAGAACATCCCGTAGTTGCTGGTCCTGCTCATGCTCGGCGCTCCAGTTCAAACTGCAGGAAACGAGACCGAGGGAATGCAGCGCCCAAATCAACGTCATCGCGAAGAGTCCGCCGTCGATCCAGGCTTGGTTCCGTTCTCCGATCGACAGGAAACAGCGGAGGTCGACCGTGATCGTCACCACCTTGTCGGCCAGATGTCCAAAACCCGCGTTGCCGTTTTGACAAGCCAGCGCGCGCTTCTGGAGTTCCTGGCCATCAATCGCGTGCACTCGCGCGGTCTGGCGATTGCAGACTGAGGGTGAGCTTTGGGCCAGACGCACCGCTTCGTTCAGGAGCGCCCGATCAACGGGCTGGTCGGCAAAGGAACGGACACTGCAACGCGTCTGAAAAAAGTTCGTCACTTCGCCGCCTGCCGGCACTCCGGTCGGCAGGGTGATGGTCTTCAGCCCACCCGCAATCTCGGAGTCTTCCCGTTCGAACTCCTCGAGAAAGGCCTCGATGAGATTCTTGAATTCCTCTTTCTCACAGGCCTCGCCCTCGTGCACCCCGAGGTAGGCGCGTAGCACTGCGGTCGATACGCCGATCACCCAACGGTCCTTCGAATCCTTGGCATATTGGCGACACTGCCGGATCAGATCGCAGATCTTTACCTCCCCGAACCAAAGGCGGCGATTCTCGAAGGCGAGCCCTTTCTCGACCGCATGAGCGAGCATGAGGATGTAGGCCTCGCGCTGAGCCGGAAGGTGAAATTGGCGGTCCGGGCAGCCCCACGCATCGAAGCGATCGTAGTCCAACTGGAAATTCCGCCGCAGTGCCTTCTTGGCCTGGGCACGGCGCAGCCCCAGTTTGATCGTTCTTTTTAGTTTTGAAAGTAACGACACGCTGAAAGTCGCTCACATGTCGCGAGCGAGCTACGCAACTCGTTCGTAATCGCTGACGAGTTCCTTGTTGCGTGCCCGTACGAACAGGCGCCACATGATCGATTTGATGGGACCGGGCACCCACGGTCGGTTGAACCAGACATTCACGCCCTTGACGTGTCTGTGGGCGCGTTCAGGCCAAGGAACCTGGCCCGGGACCGGAACGCGATCGTCAAACGACGGATCGGAAATCTGCTTGCCCTTGATCGCCACGAGGATGATGCGGTCCTCCCGTCCGCCGGGCCGACGAGGAAGTTCAAAGACGGTGGTGAAGCCCACGCGATGAAGCAGGTTCAACAAAGACGGCCTGGTGATCCACCAGCTCCCGGCGTTGTCGATGGAGCTCAAGGTGCGGGAGACCTTGACCTCCTTCGCGTCGCCCTGGTCGTGTTCCTTGAGCATCACGCCCCAGTAGGTCTCGCCCTCGTATTCGCAGGGGACGCGATCGAATAGACTGATCTCCGTATCCAGGATCATCATGTGATTGCAGGCATCGTACATCTGCTGAATCGAGCGGCAGACGTCCAGGGCCTCCAGGTGATAGAGAATGCCGGTGGACAACACCACGTCGAAGCGACCGTGCTTGTCGGGGCTCAGGTTGCGGACGTCGTCGACCTGAAAGTTCACGTTGTCCAGGCCGAGGATCTCCTTGGCGCAATTGGCCTTCTCCACGCTTTTTTCCCGCGCCTCGATACCCAGCACCTTTCCCATGCCGGCCCGGGCGAAGCCGATCGAGTTGACCCCCTCGGCACAAGCGAGGTCGACCAGGCTGAGCTCTTCGAAAGGCTTCGGGGCATTGTCACGCACCAGTTGAATCAGCCGTCGGAGCCGGGTTTCACGATTGGTCACCTTTTCCGTGACCGTATACACGCCTTCGCCGAGGTAGACGTTGTGGGCTTCCCACTTGCCGTGCTTTTCAATGAACGCGTCTTTCTTCGCGATGATTTCTTCTTTTGTCATGAGGTGGAGTTCTGGGGTTGAGATTCATTGGATCGAACACTATGGGACGACCACGGCGGCGGGTTCTTCCGTCAGTTTCAACATCGCCCGGTAAGCCGGAACCGCATCGAGCAGCACTTCGTGTCGATCCGCCGCGAGCAGGCGACCATGCTCGAGGAAACAGATTCGGCTGCAGTGCTCGATCGTGCTCAGGCGATGCGCTACGAAAATCATGGTGACTTCTCCTTCCAACTCCCGGAGGCAGGCGACCAGGCTGGCCTCGGTCGAGGAATCGAGGGCCGAAGTTCCTTCATCCATCACCAACACGGTCGGTTGGTGATACAGCGCCCGCGCGATGCCCAGGCGTTGTTGTTGCCCGCCCGACAAGCGGGCGCCGCGTTCGCCCACGACGGTGTCGAGTCCGCCGGGCAGGTTCGTGATGGTCTCCTCCATCTGCGCCCGCCGCAGCGCCGTCAGGACCCGAGTCTCGTCAATTTCCTCGTCGGTAACACCAAAGGCAATGTTCCGCCGCACGGTGTCATCAAGCAGATGAATGTCCTGCGGCACGTAGCCGATGTGACGTTGCCAACGATGGGTCTCGGGGTGAATGGATCGCCCGTCGACTTTCACCTGGCCTCGGGTCGGTTCCAACAATCCCAGCAACAGGTTGACCAATGTCGACTTGCCCGAGCCGGTCGAACCGACGAAGGCAATGGAGTCGCCTTTCTTGAGTACCAGATCCAGATCGCGAAGAGCCGGCTCCTCCACGCCCGGATAACAATAGCTCAGGGCTTCGAACCGGATTTCACGATCGAAGAGCATCAATTCGCACGGCCTGTCTTCGCGTTGATCGTAAGCGGCCACGTTGGGCGCGAGTTCACGAATATCATCAACCAAATGTGGAATCAGGACCTTGCTGAAGTGCATCTGACCGAGGCCCGAAAACACCATCGCACTGGTCTGCCGCAAGCGCATGGCCACGGCTCCGATCAACGCCAGCTGTGGCATCACATCGGCAAACGAACGTCCTTCACCCAACAACAACCGCAACACCAGGAGGATGCCGATCACCACCACCGCTTCCAATGCGTAGGGATAGCTAGCGCTGGTCTGCATGCGCAGTTTGTCCGAGAAAGCGAAACTGGATATGTGCGTTCGGAACCGTTCGATCAGAAGCGATTCATTGCCCAGAATCCGGGCGTCGACGACCGTCTCGAGGCCTTCTTTCACCGCCTGGAACGATCGACGCGATCCGTCCTTGGCCTTCGCGCCGGCGACAGCGAGCCGTTTCTTGAACCAATTCATCATGAATCCGCAAACGCCACCCAAGACGACAAAGGCCAGCACGCAATAGAATGGCAGAGACACCACCAGCAGCAGCAGCAGCAGGACGGTCATCATGCCCCCCAACAACACTCCCATCAGCGGAATCAGTACGCCGCTGATCAATTCCGAGGTCTCCGTCATCACCTTGCGCATCAACTGGGCTGAGTTGTTCTGCAGATGAAACGGCAGCGGTGCGGTCATGTAGGTACTGAACAGGCGTTTCGCAATGCCGATGCGTTGCCGGGCGATCATCTTGTATTGAAAGTGATACATACCCAGGAAATAAACCGCCTTGACGGCAAAAACACCCATCAGCGCGCCGGCACCAATCCAGAATAGTTTCATCGGAGATTCGCTCCCGATCTCCACCAACTGATCACCCACCAAGGGAATGATCTCCAACTTATCTGGCGAGGCCAGCAGGGCGATAAAGGCCGGAATCAGACCGATACCAACAAATTCCATGCAAGCTCCAACCAGCATCATGCCGAAGAGCAGCAGGTACTGTTTCTTGTCCCGAGCCGAGAAGAGCGTCGCAAGCAACCGCAAGTGGCTCCACAACGACGAGGTCGAGCGATCCGATGTGGTTTTCTTCGGAGTGGGCACGGAAACAGAAACGCTGGGCGCAACAGAGTTGATCAAGCCGTCAGTTGCTCGAGATACGAACCGTAATCGTTCCGGTATTTCGCCGCCTGTTCCAAGACGTGCTCGGTATCGACGAACCCGCACAGCAAGGCGATCTCTTCCAGACAGGCGATCTTGAGACCCTGCCGTTTTTCCACCGCCGCGACGAAATTGCAGGCGTCGAGCAAGGAATCCTTGGTGCCGGTGTCCAGCCAGGCGAAGCCACGAGAGAAGCGTTCGACGTTGAGCGTGCCGCGTTCCATGTAGACACGATTCACGTCGGTGATCTCCAGTTCGCCGCGCGCCGACGGCTTGAGGTTGGCCGCGATCTCGACGACTTCGTTGTCGTAGAAATACAGGCCGGGCACCGCGTAGTTGGATTTTGGCTGCGGAGGCTTTTCCTCGATCGAGATGGCCACGCCATGCTCGTCAAACTCGACGACGCCATAACGATCCGGATCGGTGACGTGATAGCCGAAGATGGTCGCCCCAGTTTCGCGCGCCGCGGCGTTGGCCAGGGTCTCACGGAAGTTCTGGCCGTAGAAAATGTTGTCTCCCAGCACCAGGGCCACGCGATCGTTCCCGACGAACTCCCGCCCGATGACAAAGGCCTGGGCGAGACCTTCGGGTTTCGGCTGCTCGGCGTAGTTGAGCTCGATCCCCCATTGCGATCCATCGCCGAGCAGGCGCTTGAAGGCCGGCAGATCTTCCGGTGTGGAGATCAGCAGGACCTCCCGAATCCCCGCCAACATCAGCGTGGAGAGTGGGTAATAGATCATTGGCTTGTCGTAGATCGGCAGCAGTTGCTTGCTGCAGGCCAGAGTAATGGGATGCAGCCGCGTACCCGCGCCACCCGCCAGGATGATACCTTTCATGATAGAGGAAAACTGAGAGTTGAATGGGAAAGCTGAACGGAGGTCAGCTCTTCCGCTCATCCGCCGGATGAGAGTTGTCGATCGCCTGCAGAATCTGAGTCCGCGTGAAGCGACGACGGGGGTGTCCCCAGATGCCGCGATCGGGGATGGGTTCGCCCGCGAGGAGTTTGTCGATCCAAGGCACCACGTGGGAGGCGACCTGTTTCTTGTGATCGCTCCAGAATCCGGAGTCCGTGAAGTCGACCTGTTGGAAGAAGTGGAACATGCAGTTCAACATCTCCTCGTTGGTTCCATCCCAAGGCTTGCGATAATCCACCATCTCTTCGATGTGTCCGCGAAAAGGATGGTAGTAAAGGCCCTTGGTCTTGTTCACCCCGAAGAGGCTTTCCATACCCAGGGCCCGGATGCATTTCACCGCCGTTTTGCGAATTCCGGGCAGACCCTGCAGGCTGCGTTTGATGCTCTGGCTCATCATCGGCTTGTCGGCACTCCAGATCGCCAGGGTCGTGGTGGTGGAATCCGGTTGGAACACGACGTGGGCGGCGTGTTCGCCAATGTAGCGAACCTTGCCGGGGGCGTGATGATAGGATTCCTGCACTTCAAGCAACACCTTGTCACCGTCGCGCTTTTCATGACTGCGCGGCACGAACTCGATCGTGTCATATCCTTCACCGGAAAGAATTCCCGTGGTCAACAAACGCCAGCCGTGGTGATGAATATTGTCCTGCGTGTTCAGGCGGCCACCGTCGCGGGTGGGAACAAAGATGTTGATGTTGATCATCACGTCGCCCAAAGCTGCGAGGTGAATGGTCAGGTCGACGGTGTTGTCGAGGAAGCCCGGCCGGGTGATGGACCGTTTGATGGCATCGTGAAGAAAATCACGATCCTGGCAGAGCTCGGTGGCGCGCGGCGCAATCTCTTCGTGCGTCTTTTGGCGCATCGGGCTCTCCACGAGCTTGGTCGCAATCTCCTCAATGGCAGGATGCATGTTCATCGGCAAATCTTTCTTTCTTCGTTTTCGGTCCGGTCGGCTATTCGACGACAAACCACGGGTTCAACAACGACTCGGTGTTGTAGCTCAACGGCTCGCGCGTATCCCAATTGAGCACGCGACGACCGGCTTGCTCGGCGACGCATTGGGCGGCACCGGTGTCCCACTCCATCGTGGGACCGAGCCGCGGGTAAACGTCGGCGGCGCCCTCGGCAACGAGACACAACTTCAGCGAACTGCCCGCTGCCTTGAGGTCGATCGTCCTGCCTTCGTCCTCCAACTGCTTCACAAATTTTGCGACTTCCTCTCCCATATGTGAACGACTGGCAACGACCCGGACGGCGGTCTTGCCGGAGTAATGTTCATCGGAGCGGAGAACGGAGGTTTGCCCATCCTCCAATTTCATCGCGCCCTCTCCTTCGGCCCCAAGATAGGCCACGTCGGCAGTCGGCTGAAACACCACGCCGGCAATGGGCCTGCCATCGCGAACTCTGGCGATGTTCACGGTAAACTCGCCGTTGCGCTTGATAAACTCTTTCGTGCCGTCGAGCGGGTCGACGAGCCAGAACTCCGACCAGTCCCTGCGCTCGGCATAGGGCACGGACTTGCTTTCCTCGGAGAGGATGGGGATCTCTGGCCATTGCGCCTGCAACTCGCGCACTATCACGGCGTTGGCCAGGCGGTCGGCCTCAGTGAGGGGGGACTTGTCGTCCTTCTCCTCCACGGCGATGTCGCCGGAGTAGACATCCATGATCTCCTCACCGGCCAGCCGTACAATACGCAGGAGCTGCTGAAGTTGGTCGTTCATCGTTTGCGCTCGAGATGACCGAGGTGATTGACCACGGACTCGACACATTCATCGAGGGATTGTTCCGCGGTGTTGAGGGCCACTTCGGGCCGTTCCGGTTCCTCGTAGGGAGCGGAAACACCGGTGAACTGTTTGATCTCACCGGCCCGGGCCTTGGCGTAGAGGCCCTTGGGATCGCGTTCCTCAAGCACATCCAGCGGGGCGTGAACGTGCACTTCCACAAATCGTCCGGCCGGCATGATGTCACGCACGAGATCGCGATCGGAACGGTAGGGTGAAATAAACGCGGCCACCGTGATCATGCCGCCATCCGCCATCAACTTGGCCACTTCGCCGACACGGCGAATATTCTCCTTCCGATCCTCGGGGCTGAACGCGAGGTCGGAGTTCAAACCGTGCCGCACCTTGTCGCCGTCCAACACGTAGATATGCTTGCCCTGCGCGAAGAGGACGCGCTCCAGTTCCATGGCGATAGTCGACTTGCCGGCACCGGAGAGTCCGGTGAGCCAGATCACGCAACCGACATGACCATTGCGATGTTCGCGCTGCTCAGCGGTGACGTTGCCCTCGGTCCAATAAATGTTCGTGCTCTTGTGCGTGCTGTCCGACGTGCGGTGCGGATAATTGTCGTTCACCACGATGCCACCGCCGCAGACTTCAAAGCCATCCACGACCACCAGTCGACCGGTGGTCTGCAGATCCTCGTGCAGGTCGAAGGCAACCGGGCGTTTGAAGCGGAAATCCACCTCGCCGATCTGGTGCCGACCGAGTTCGGCACTTTCTTCGCTCTCGTGCTTCCGTTCCAAGGAAGAGGCATCGACCACGTTTTCGATCTTCGTGACCTCACATTCGACCTCTTGGGTGGCCAGCTTGAGCTTGTAGGGGCGTCCCTTGCCCAAGGGCGCGTGACCGAGCCAGAAGACTTTCGCCTTCACGCGATTGAGTTCGTAGGGCGTCGCGTCCTCGTGCGAGGCGATCGCACCGCGTTCCACGAAGATCTGTTCGCTCAGCGTGAGGCCGATGCTCTCGCCGGCGGAGGCGTCCTTCGCCTCCGGTGCGCTCCAGCGCTCGATCGTCTTGACCGTGCTCATCCGGTTGCCGGGGGAGAACAGGATCTTGTCACCCACCTTCACCTGACCGGACTCGATGCGGCCGCCAATGATCCGGCGCTCATCAAATCGGTAAACATCCTGCACCACCATTCGCAGGTCCTGGTCAATTGGAGGTGATGCCGGCGAAAACCAATCCAGCGCTTCAACCACCGAAGGACCTTTCCAACAGGTCATCTTGCCGTTCGACGCGGCGACATTCACGCCATCTCGGGCGGACACGGGGATGAAGAACGACGGCTCGATCCCGAGCGGCTTGAGGTAATCGCGAAACTCCTTCTCGATGGCCTTGAAGCGATCCTCGGCGTAGTCGACCAGGTCCATCTTGTTAACCACGACGGCGACCTGGCGGATGCCCAACAGGGACAAAAGATAACCATGTTCGCGTGACTGACCCTTCACGCCTTCGTTGGCGTCGATCAACAGCAACGCCGCCTCGGCGTACGCTGCGCCGGTGATCATGTTCTTGAGAAACTCGCGATGCCCGGGCGCGTCGATGATCACGTATTGGCGTTTCTCCGTCTTGAACCAGATCTGCGTGGTGTCGATCGTGATGTTCTGGTTGCGCTCGGCCTGCAGAGCATCCATCAGGTTCGCCCACTCGAACGGCACACCGCGGCGCTTGGCCACCTCTTGCAACTGCTCCAGCTTGCCCTCCATCAGTGAGCCGGTGTCATGCATGAGCCGCCCCACCAACGTGGACTTCCCATGATCCACGTGGCCGACAATGACGATTTTCAATTGTTCAGACATGGCGGTGCTTACATGTAGCCGTCGCGGCGGAGTTTCTCGAAAGCGTCCTCGCTTTCCTTGTCCTGGGCGCGACCGCTTCGTTCGCTGGTCTTCGTCTCGCGCAATTCAGCGACGATCTCGGAGACAGTGCTGGCGTCGGACTTGATCGGAAAGGTGCAGGGCGCGCAGCCGAGGCTGCGATAGCGTTCGCCGTTCTCATTCGAGAAGTAGAGGGGAATCACCGGGATGTTCTCGCGTTCGATGTATTCCCAGATATTCAGCTCGGTCCAATGTAGAAGCGGGTGAATCCGGATGTGTGTTCCGTCTGCGTAATCGGTCTTGAACTGGTCCCACAACTCGGGCGGCTGGTCCTCGACGTTCCACTCCATGTTCTGGTCGCGCGGGCTGAAGTAACGTTCTTTTGCGCGGGTTGGATCTTCATCGCGGCGCACGCCGACGATCACGCCGGTGTATCCCTTGTCGTGCAGGACCTGCTGCAGACCGTCCTTCTTCAGGGTGCCGCAGCATTCCACGCGGGTGGCCTTGCCGTTCGGGTAGGTTTCACCGCGGTCGAGCACGGCCTTGTTCATTCCGACGACCAGTTCGATGCCCCAGTCCTTCACCAACTTGTCGCGATACTCGATCATCGACGGGATCTTGTAGCTGGTGTCCACGTGCACGAGCGGGAAGGGCACGTGTCCGAAGAAGGCCTTGCGTGCCAACCACAGGAGCACGGTCGAGTCCTTGCCGATGCTCCACAGCATCGCGAGGTTCTCAAACTTCTTCAGCGCCTCGCGGAGGATGTAGATGCTCTGGTTTTCGAGTTCGGACAGGTGATCCATGATTCAATGGGCTTGCCAGGTGGTGAGGGAACGCTCGATTGCTTCGTGCACGTCCGAGATGGTGACGCCGGCGTTGAGGAGTTTGGAGTTGTCCATCACACAGTTGGAGCGCGGGGTCTTGGCGGCGACGTTCATGAATTCGTCCTCGCTTTCGAAGAAATGAAATTCCTTCTCTGGCAGGAGATGTTTCTTGATCGCCGCCACCACCTCGCCAGCGGTCACGGCACCGGTGTTGGTGACGTTGTAGATGCCGAAGGGGATGCGCTTCTCCCAGCTTTGCCAGCAGGCCGCCACGAATTCGTCGAGGTGGGAAATCGAATTGGTCGCCTGCAGCAGGCGATCGTAGCGCATGAGCTTGGAGAGATAATTGCGTGGGCTGTTCACATGATTGAAGGGGATGCGCAGGCGCCACAAATAGGTGTTTTCTGCTCCGTGCAGGGTTTCTTCGCCCAAGGCCTTGCAACCCGAGTAGAAGCTGCAGTTGTCCTGGCGAAAACTGAAATTCGGAGGATCCGTTTCTGTGAAGCCTTTGCCGTCTTCGCGCGTGCCGGTGTAGATGCAACCGGATGAAACATGACCCCAGCAAAGGTCTGTCTGCTCGCAGGCCTCGCGGATGATGCCGGGCAAGACCGCGTTGCCTTGCAGGCAGTCGGCCTTGTGGATCTCGCAGGCATCGACGTTGGGTTTGCCCGTGTAGCCGGCGGCGTTGATCAGAAACGATGTGCCCGACGAACGGATCAGTTCGATCAAGGTGTCGCGATCACTGTAATCCACGTCAGCGCGGGAAATCGAACGGTGTTCGATACCCTTCTCCGTCAGCAACCGCACGAAGGCGCCGCCGACGTAACCACTTCCTCCAAGAACAAGAATCATGTCGTCAGTCCTTTCCGGTCCATCTGGTACTCGCCGGAGAGAATCGCTTCCCACCACTCACGATTGTTCAAGTACCACTCCACGGTCTTGCGAAAGCCGCTGGCGAAATCTTCACTCGGACTCCAGCCCAGTTCATCACGGATCTTGTCCGGGGCGATGGCATAACGCAGGTCATGGCCGGGACGATCCTTCACGAAGGTGATGAGGTCGGTGTATCGTTTGAGGTTTTCGTGCTTCTCCGGGGCGGGTTGAATGTCATCGATGATGTCGCAAAGCATCTTCACCAACTCGAGGTTGGAGCGTTCGTTGTTGCCACCGATGTTGTAGGTCTCGCCGACCGTGCCCTGGGTCAGAACCGTGTGCAGCGCGATCGCGTGATCTTCCACGTAGAGCCAGTCCCGCACATTCTCGCCCTTGCCGTAGACCGGGATCGAATCACCACGCAGGCACTTCAGGATCACCACCGGCACGAGTTTCTCCGGAAATTGATAGGGCCCGTAATTGTTCGAGCAGTTGGTGATCAACACCGGAAGTCCATAGGTCGAATGCCACGCGCGTGCCAGGTGGTCGGAAGCCGCCTTGCTCGCGGAATAAGGCGAGTGCGGATCGTAGCGCGTGGTCTCGGAGAATGCCTCGTCCTCAAATCCCAGCGAGCCGTAGACTTCATCCGTCGACACGTGCAGGAAACGAAAGTTCTCTGACTTGCCGTGGTCATTCCAATAACCCAAAGCGGCCTGCAACATGTTGAAGGTGCCGACGACGTTGGTCTGGATGAACTCACCCGGCCCATCGATCGAGCGATCCACGTGGGACTCCGCGGCCAGGTGCATCACCGCGTTCGGGTGATGATTGTCGAACACCGCGCGTACTTCCGCCGCATTGGTGATGTCCACGCGCTCGAAGGAGTAACGCGGGTCGTCCGCGACATGCTTCAGCGATTGGAGATTGCCGGCGTAGGTCAGCGCATCCACGCACACCACCTCGGCTTCAGTTTTCCCGATCAAGTGGTGAATGAGGTTCGAGCCGATGAAACCCGCTCCTCCGGTTACCAGTATTTTCATGTCAATGCTGCGAACGAATCAGAAGCGCCAGCGGTAGTAGCAGTACTTCACGAATTCGTTTTGAAAGGTGATCAGGCCGTATTCACTGCGCCACCACTCGTCGTGCTCGTAGTAGCTGTTGGGAATCGACCGGACATAAACCGTGATGTCCTCCTCGGCAAAGACCTTGGAGAAAGTCCAGCGAACCCGCCGCGTGTGAAAGTCTTCCGTCGGCACGGCGATCGTCGTGATCGAATTCGTCCGCGTCCATGCCCGCAACGCGATCGCTTCCTCGTAAGTGCTCGTGCAATTGTCGCCAACCGCCAAGACCGACTCCTCGGGCACGCCGGCAAATCGCACGAGTCTCAACATCAGCCGAAAATCCGGCCGCGTCAGGCCGAGCCGATCGGATTGGCGCAAACGACTCTTTGCATGCAGGACCAAAGGAACTCGACCGGTGTTGTAGTAGCGGGCTGCTTGCAGGGCGCGATTGTTCGCCGAGCCCGCCAGCACGAACACCGCGTCGGCTTCGGCAAATGGTTCGTCCACGATCCATTGATCCGCCACCACCACCAATGCGTCTTCCCAGAAACAGGCGAGGAACGCCGTCGTCGCCAAGGACGCCAAGCCCAACGTTCCCCAAAACACTCGCCACTTTCGGATTGGCGGCCGGGTCGTTGACTGCGGTGGAGACGCGGCCGGATCCGGCGATTTGGATTCTTCGGTCATCCATGCCTCAGTCGTTCAGGAACGCCGCGATGGCATCGCTCACGCGCTCGATCTGAGCGTCGGTCATGCCCGGGAAATTCGGCAGGCTGAGAACTTCCTCCGCCAGCCGTTCCGATACCGGCAAAGGTCCCTGCTTCAATTCCGCAAAGCACTTCTGCCGATGCAACGGCACGGGATAATAAATCTCCGAAGCGATTCCTTGCTCCGCCAGATGCTGCTTCAAGGCATCACGACGTCCGCCACGCATGCGCAGGGTGTACTGGTTCCACACGTGCGAATCGCCGGCCTCGAAACCGGGCAGCACCAATTGCGGATGTTCCGCTGCAACGTTCACCAGGCGCTCGTCATATCGACGCGCATTCTCCCGCCTTCCGGCGGTGTAGTCGCCCAACCGGTCGAGCTTGTGGGAAAGCATCGCGGCTTGGATCGCGTCCATCCGGAAATTGCCGCCGACAAAATCGTGATAGTACCTTTGGTGCCCGCCATGCACGCGGAGCTTCCGCGCGAGATCGGCCAAGCCGTCCTCATTCGCAATCAACAAGCCGGCATCTCCCAACGCGCCAAGATTCTTCGTCGGGTAGAAACTGAACGCGCCAAATTCACCGATCGCTCCCGCAGCATGTCCTTCGCCACGTGCACCAAAGCACTGGGCTGCATCTTCCAGTACGGCCAAGTCGTGTTCCTCTGCCAGTTCCATCACCGCCGCCATGTCCGCGACTTGGCCGTAGAGGTGCACTGGCATGATCGCCCGGGTACTTTCAGTGACCTTTTGCCCGGCGTCTGCGACGTTGATGTTGAAGGTCTCCGCATCGACATCAACAAACACAGGCGTCGCGCCGACGCGAGCAATCGACCCCGCCGATGCAAAGAACGTGAACGCCGGACAAAGCACCTCATCCCCTTCGCCGATCCCCAACGCCATCAAGGCGAGGACCAACGCATCCGTGCCGGAAGACACTCCCATCGCATGTGAGACACCCAGAAGATCGGCCGACTTTTGCTCGAATCTGGTCACCTCTTCACCGAGGCAGTACCAACCGGACTTCAACACCCGATCGAACGATTCTTTAAACTCTTTTTCGAGCGCCAGGTTCTCTGCTTTCAGGTCAAGAAGAGGAATGTCCATTTTAAGCCGAAAAAGGTCGGTTTGTGTGGATGTTGCGAGCTTGAAAGTTCCTGAAGACAAGCTGCCGCC
>JBMYQZ010000010.1:0-8583 GCA_049601855.1 Limisphaerales bacterium
TGGAAGTCGAAGATTCGATCAACCTGCTTTCGCGACACGGCGAGGTGATGGGGGCGGTCACGGTAAATCAACATCAGCCGCCGAATGAGTTCACGATCACCGTGCTTTGCGAACAAGGTGCCACCCGCTTTGATCTGGAGAAACAAAGCTGGCTGTCCGCCGAGGAACTCGGGGGTGAATGGACGGTGGAAAGCACGATTACCAGCGAACGAGATGACTACTACATCGCGCAGGCAAACGATTTCCTCGATCAGATTGAAAAAGGCGCAACGCCGCTTTGCTCGCTCGCTGACGGTGTTCAGACCTTGAATTCCGTCCTCGCCATTCAAAAATCATTGCGGACCGGCCGCTGGGAAGAAGTCTGAGCCATCATGAATGAACCGACCGTCCACGAATTGTTCGACCTGAAGGGAAAAGTCGCGCTGATCACCGGAGCTTCCGGCTGGCTCGGCACGGCTTTCGCCAATGCCTTGGCCGAAGCCGGAGCGACCGTGGTGACCGCGAGCCGCGATGCCGACACGGCTGCCAAATCCGCTGAGGCATTACCCGGCGAGCATCACTCGGTGCAACTGGATCAAATGGACGAAGCCTCGATCGACTCCGGCTTTGCCGACGCCATCTCCAAAGCGGGGTGCGTGGACATTCTGATCAACAACGGGCACGCGGGGAACGCGAGCGATCTCACGGGTGTCAGCGGTGAAGAGTTCAACCAGGTGCTCAAGAATTCCACCGCTTACTTTCTCCTCGCCCGTTTGCTTCACGATCACGTGACCAAACGCCAGGCGTCCGGCAATGTGATCATGATCGGTTCCATGTATGGCCAGGTCGCTTCCTATCCCGATGCCTATGAAGATGTCTGTCCCGCCAGTCCAGTTTCCTATCACGCGTTGAAGGGCGGAATCATTCACATGACCCGGCACCTCGCGGTATACTGGGCCAAGGAGAACGTGCGAGTGAACTGTCTCAGCCCCGGTCCGTTCCCGGGATCCAAGGCACCCGGGGCGATGGTTGAGCGCTTGATTGAGAAGTCGCCGATGGGGCGGATGGGGCTGCCGCACGAATTGAAGGGGGCGCTCATTTTCCTCGCCGGCGAGGCGAGCAGCTACATGACCGGCCAGAATATCACCATTGATGGAGGTTGGACCGCGTGGTGACGATTGACAAAAGGGGGGTGGACACGGTTGATTGGCACTTCTGGATCCACGGGATGCTGGGTGGGAAAAATAAATGGCCGGATTAAGTAGCGATTTTGAGGGAGAGACCGGCGCCAAAGAAGGCGGTCGCGTAACCGTTTTCACGGCGGCGCTGATCGGCTTGCTGGTGACCTTGGCGGTGGGATGGCTCGTCAACTGGGAGCACCGGGAGACCGTTCAAACCAGCGTTGAGAAACAATCAGAACGCGCGGCTGCCCGCCTGCACGAGGCCTTCAGTGTAAACCAGGAAACACTGCTTTCGATCGGCAGCTTCTTCAACAGCTCACGGGAGATCAGCCGCAAGGAATTCGGCACCTTCGTGGCGCGATCCTTTGCCCGGGACAATGCCCTGATCGCTTTCACCTGGGTGCCGCTGGTGACGAAGGAGGAACGTGAGGCCTACGTCGCGAAGGCCAAGGCGGATGGCCTGGCCGGATTTGAATTCAAGGAACGCGGATCAGGGGGATTGTTCACCGCCCGCGAGCAGGAGCTGTACTCCCCGATCTTCTTTGCCGAACCGATGCACGAGTATCACCAGGCGCTGGGATTGGACCTCTGGTCGCAGCCGGCCCGTCGCGCGGCGATGGAGAAGGCCCGCGATGGCGGCGTGCCGATGGCGGCCAAGCCCTTGCGCAGCACGCGTGAGGAAGAGGCCGAGACACGGCTGATCGTCTACCTGCCGATTTACGGAAACGGTGTCCCTGAGAAGGTCGAGGACCGCCGCCAGCAGCTGCGAGGATTTGCCAGCGCCGTGTTCAGCCTTGATCGCCTGGTGCAGGTCGGCGTGGCCGATCTGGAGCCTGGGATCGCGGTCGAGTTGTTCGATCTTGCTGCGTCGGAGGAAACGCCGGTGTCAGGGCGCGGCGCGGACGATCTGACCGAGTCCGAACTCGCCAATGCGCTGGCCGAGGACCTCGAACTTGCGGGACGCGAATGGTCGATGAGATTCACGCCTCGAGCCGCCTATTATGCGGCCCATCCCAACACCATCACCTGGCTGGCGGTCTGTGCGTGCCTCGCCTTCACCACCTTGGTTTGCGCCTGGCTGCATTCGCTCGCCGTTCGCCAAGGGCGTATCGAACGCATTGTGAACGAACGCACTTCAGATCTGGTCATTGCCAACGCCGCCTTGAAGCAGGAGAACAAGGAACGCAAGACGGCGGAAAGTTCGACGCGCGAAAAGTCGGCTGAGTTGGAGGAGTTGAACAAGGAACTGGAGTCGTTCTCCTACTCGATCTCGCATGACCTGCGCGCGCCCTTGCGGGCGATTACCGGCTTCACCGGCTTCGTGTTGCGCAAGCACGAGGAGCACCTTCCCAAGGATGCCGTCGATCATCTCCACCAGGTCACGAAGGCCGGTAATCAGATGAACGAACTCATCGAGGGCCTGTTGCAATTCTCCCGTCTGCAACGTGCCGAGTTGAAGAAGCGCAACTGCAACATGAGCGAGATGGCGCGGGCGATTCTCACCGAGTTGCAGACCACCATGCCGGAACGTCGCGTCGATGTGATCTGGGGCAAGCTCCCCGCCGCCAACGCCGACCCCACCCTCATCCGGCAGGTCTGGCAGAATCTCATTTCCAACGCGCTCAAATATACCGGCAAGGCCGATGCTCCGATGGTTGAAATCGGTAGCAAGACCAGCGGCCGGGAAGTCATTTACTATGTCCGGGACAACGGTGCCGGATTTGACATGTCGCAGGCCGATCGACTCTTCGGCGTCTTCCAGCGCTTTCATGCACAGACCCAGTTCGAAGGCACCGGCATCGGGCTGGCCAACGTGCACAAGGTCGTCCAGCGCCACGGCGGCCGGATCTGGGCCGAGGCCGAGGTCGACAAGGGCGCCACCTTCTTCTTCCTCCTCGGCGACAATCGCGTCAACCCCGAAGGCGATTCCGCCATGCTCGGCAACACCCGCGTCACCCCCAAGAAATGAGCGATCGCAAACGATTTGAAGAAGTGCTCAACCGGCATTTCGAAGGCCATCTTCGCGACAACCCCGTCTCCGCCAACTACGCCGGCCTCAAGAGCGGCGACGGCAAACTCGGCCGCCACAACGCCCGGACCGTCAAACGGGAACACCAGCGCAACCTGCGTTCATTGCGCGAACTGGATACCCTCAATCCGCGCGAACTCACCGCCGAACAACACCTCGATCGCCTGGCTTTCCGCAGCCAGTTGCTCCGCGAAGTGGAGGACCACGAACGCGGGTGGCATCGCCTCAATCCCGAGGCGCCGGAGACGATGATGAATCTCCTCTTGCACGAGTTACAGCGAGGCGAGGACGAACCAACGCGTGCGGCAAAGAATCTGCGTTCCGTGTTGAAGCAGGTTCCGAACTATCTCGCGGAAGCCGCCGAGGTCGCTGACCAGCCCGAGCGGGTCTGGCGCCAGGTGATGATCGACGGCTGCGCCGGCGCCGAGTCGTTGTTCGGTGCCGTCGGTGAATATCTGAAGCAGCAAGGTCCGGCCAAGAACGATCCCAAGTTGATCGCCGCCGCAAACAAGTCCGTGGTCAAGTATCGCGATCGCGTGAAGGAACATCCGCTGGCCCCCACCGGCTCGTTCTCCGTCGGCGCCGAGATCATGCAACGCCGAGTCCGCGATGAACTCGGCCTGAATTACACCCTTGGCGAAATCGAATCCCTCGCCCTCAAGGAAGCCGAACGCATCGGCGCGTTGTTGAAGAAAGCCTGCGGCAAGTACGGTTGCGGCAAATCCGCCGACGCGATCACCGAGGAGGCCCGTTCCTCTTGGGATCCTGGCGAAGATCTGCTCGGCCTTTATCGCGACGAGACCAATCGCGTTGCCAAGGGCTTCAAGGCCGCAAAGGCGGTGACCTTTCCAAGAGGAGATCAGCTCGTCGTCCGTCTCGTGCCCGAGTTCATGCGCCACCTGTTTCCGACGGCCGCGTATTCCTCACCCGGCCCCTTCGAGAAAAAGCAGAAAGGCACGTTCTGGGTCAACGACTTGAGCGCGACCCGCAAGAGCGAGGCCGACAAGCTCGCTGAACGTCAACAGCATTTCGGTGTCAGTCTGACGGCCGGACACGAGGCTTATCCCGGACATCACCTTCAATTCGTCACCGCCAACCGTCATCCCCGCAAATGGCGCCGCCTCTTTGCCCACGCGGTCTTTTACGAAGGCTGGACGCTCTGGTGCGAACAGATGCTCGTGGACCTGAAGATTGATCGTTCGCCATGGACGAAGATCCAGCAACTCCACGACGCTCTCTGGCGCGTCCATCGTATCCTCGTTGATCTCCGTCTCCAGACCGGTCGCTACACCTACCGCCAAGCCGCCCAGCATTTGCAGAAGAATCTCGGCTTCACCAAGGCCCGCGCCGAAGCCGAGATCAACTGGTACTCCATGGCCCCCGGCGTCCCGATGAGCTACTGGCTGGGTCGCCTCGAAAACGCCCGTCTCCACGAACGCCTCGTCAAAGGACGCGGCTGGGAGCTCAAGAAATTCAACGACTGGCTTCTCAGCTTCGGCACCCTGCCCCAAGGCTGGCTGGAGAAATACGGCTTGGACTGAACGACCGCTGCCCTGAAATCGTAGCGGTGGCTTTCAGTCGCCGATGAAGGCGAAGCCTTCATCGCAATTCCTCCCAACGAAGCCCCAGTTGAACGTCGGAGACACTGGTCCCCGCTACGTCGCATCCGCTAGCTCAACGCACTTCCATCAAGGAAATGTCGTCGATCAGCACGGCGCTGTCCGCGGGAGGTTGCGGGTAGAGGATGATCAAACGCAGGTTGGACCGAAGTTTGAGCGGGACTGATTTCGAGGTCTTCGATTCTTCATCACCGACCTTAACGGTAGCGTTGTAGGTCTGGCTGCGACGATTCGCCAATACCCGGATGGATGTCCATTGCTGCGGTGGAATGCGGATGTCGGTTGCCTCCCATCGGTCCGTCTTCATGTTCCTCAGGCGCAGGAGGCCAGCCTCGGTCACGCCGATCGAATACTCGTTGTCATACCGGCCCCGAAAGCCACGCATCTGCACGACCACGGCTGAGCTTTTCGTTTGTCGGCGAACGCGCAAGCTCAACTCGTAGTCCGCAGCATCTGCAACCGCCGGCACGGCCTGGCCACTGAACGATTGCCCGCCGCGTTTGACCAACAAAGCCTGCCCGCCGTCTGAATTCTCCCGCGTGGTGAACGGACCCTCGTCCAACAACGCACCCCAGCGACCGGACACCTGATTCACGTCACCGACCATGCCGCGACGGGAAGGGCCCCAGTTTTTCGCGTCATCGAAGTTCTGGACCAAGCGCGGCACAACCGGTTTCTTCAGAAACAACGGCCGTTGCCGCATCGCTTCGGCATTTTCCTTCTCAGTGACCTCGGAAAACACGTTCGGCTGCTTGCGGATGTGAAGGGTCTTCCAGGCGTTGATGGCCAATTGCCGGTCGCTGCCTTGATCCATGAAAGACTGCAACGCACCTTCACCCTCCGAGCCCATGGCCAACAACGCTTGGCCAACCGGACGATACGCCCAATCGGCATCGACCTGCTCGTAGTCGTCTCCGAAGGTCGCGTAACGATCGCGGATGACTTCAAAGATCTCTTCGCGCAACTGCTGCGCCGCAAGCGTGTTCGATTCGATCACGAGACCAAGTGCCGTACAGGCCTCATTCGCCATCACGGGATCTTTGTGTCCAACGGTTTCAATCAGCAGACGAATGGCATTCGCGTCGGTTCGCAGGTGCGTCAGGCCGCGAACGGCCGCGACCCGGGTAAAGCGATCCGGATCGTTCAGGGCGCTCTTCCAAGTCGGGATCGCGCTGGCATGCGGCATGAAGATCAAGGCGCGTACGGCCATCTGTCTCACCTCCGCACTCGGGCTGTCACGGTAGGCTGCGATCATCTCGTCGCGGGGCAAGGGTCGAATCCGTGGGAGTGTCACACGCATAATCTCCGCGAGCATGTGGTTTCCATGCATCTCAATCGCCTTCAGGATTTGCTTCACGGAATTCGGACCGTGGGCATCCCGCAAGGCCGCACCGGCCATGCAACGAATGCTGTTCTCCGGATCAAACAACGCCGCCTCAATCGCAGCCACCGCTTCATCGCCACCGATCTTGCCGGATGCCTGCAAGGCCAATCGCCGCACGATGAGGTGCGAATGTTTGAGCAGCGGTTTCACTTCATGGAACTCCGCCTTCGACTGACCGTGCACGATCTGTGATAGCGCTTTCATGACCAACAGCGGGTCGTCGTCGTTCCGGAGACTGCTCATTGGTTGTTTCGGGACATAACTGCGATCGAGATACATCGCGTCTTCGCCATAGGCGATGCAGGTCGGCACGCCTTCCGTCTGGAACGGTTTCCACATCTCCCCTTTGGGACCGGACGTCAGAATGCCGACTTTCACCGGCGTTTCCCGCGTCATCCAGCGCATGTTCTTCACGGCGCGCACCTGCATTCGACGATCGGCGTAGCCATAGATCAAGAAGTCGTTCACCAGTCCTTCCCGCACCCAGGTCTCGAGGTCGAAATACATGCTGCCGGCAGTTTGAATGACTTCCGGCACGTTCCACGGTTGCGGCTCACGTGGATTCCAAGGCTGGAGAAAGAAGCCGACGTTTCTTTGTTTCGCGTCGAGCCCGGCGTTCAACTCGCGCAGGAATTCGGTCACGTATTCGCCGCGCAATTTCTTCCAATCTTCCCGGGTGGCAAAACGCTTCCACTCCTGATGACGGATATCGATGCCGTGACGCCGCTTGAACTCCTTCACGATTGGCTCGCTGAAACCGAACTCGTCCTGGAAACGCATCGAGTGATTCTCCGCGTAGGTCAGGAACGTCATCCCGTCGTAGCCATCCCGTTCCATGAGCTTCACGTGCAGATCGACCACGGCCTTGCGCGCCTCCGGATACGCCAACTCGATCGGTCCACCCTGGCGCAACATCCCGGACCGATCCACCGGAACCCATTCCGGATGATCGATACGCAATCCGGATTCCGCGCCGTAGGGATAGTATTTGAAGGGCGGCACATCCGCCTGCGCACCCCAATCAAAGAGATTGCCCACGCCCCAGATTTCCATGCCACGCTTGTGAGCCTCCTCCACCGCCAGCCGGTCCGGTTCCACCTCGCGATAGAGTTGTCGCAGCCATCTCCAGAACTTGTAATAGCGTGGATTCTCCGGTCGTTCGCGAACTGTTTCCACCCACGCCGCCGCCTCCAGGCCGCGCCAGTAGACGCGCTTGACGCGCAGTCGCTGCAACAGGTCAAAACTCGCCGCGATGCTCGCCGGCGAATCAATCGGCAGCGACTGCCCCAGCCACTGATTGTCGCCGGTGCTGATGTAGCAATGCAGCAAGGGCGGGTCTGCGCTTCGCCCCACTGCAGTGCAGATCAGCAGCAAGGCCAAGGTCAATTGCAGGCGCGAAAACATGGTCGTGTTCTAATGCAATGAGTGCCCCTTGGGAACATCTGTTCTTGTCTCTTCGCGGCTCGGTGTTACAAGCAAGTCGTTGGAGACATGAACGGCATTCAAAGGTTGCTCATACTTGTCTTCGCGCTGGGTGTCGTCGGTCTTTCCGCGGCGCCGGCGAAGAAGACGCGACAGTTCCCGGACGACCTCCGGTTGCGCCGCTTTATCGAGGCCAAGTCAGTGCAGGTGGACGAATTGATCGAGGAGATGAATGTTCGCCGTCCTCCCGAGGTGGACAGATTCTTTGCCGCCGCGCGGGCAGGAGATTGGGACACGATCTTTCGATTGCAGGGGATCATGGCTTCGCAGACTTCCCGCTTCGCCGGATCACTGAGCCCCAAGCGGGGACTGGTCGATGGCAGTGTTTTCCAGCTCGTCTACGAGGTCTACGTTGCCTGCGACGCCTTCTACGACACGAAGGAGGAATACCTCAAGGCCTTTGCCCTCCCAACCATTCGATCGCTGCCTCCGGGTTCGATTCTGTTCAGCGGATCCGATTCGGTACGCGGCTTGATTTCGTCCATGCAGACATCGCAGATCAACGGGATCCCCTTCTTTACGATCGCGCACGGGACGCTCGTCGATTCGTCTTATCAGCGGATACTGCAGCACACCTACTCCGGCAGAATCGAACTGCCCAGTTCCTATGAGTCGCGCCGGGTGATTCACGACTACATTGACGATGCCTTCCGCCGTTTCAAACACGACCGCGATTATCCCAATGAACCCAAGCAGCTCGAGGACGGTGAGAATGTGGTGGTCGATCAACGCACCGGCCGGCCTTCGGTGAGCGGCTCCGCCGCCGTGACGAAGGTCAACGCGCTGCTCGCCGAGAAGATCTTCCGACGCAATCCCCGCCGTGAGTTCTTCGTGCAGGCGCGTCACCCGATCAAGTGGATGTATCGTCACCTCGAACCGCACGGCTTCATCATGAAACTCAACCGTGTT
>JBMYQZ010000010.1:8593-19147 GCA_049601855.1 Limisphaerales bacterium
GCTGCAGGGCATCGCCCCGGAAATGGTCGAGCGCGATCGCCAACATTGGCTCGAGCTGGGCCGCCGTTTCGCTTCCGGCGGAAAGCCGGAGCAGGCCAATCCGGCCGGCGGCATCCTTGGCTTTGCCACCAGCACGGCGATCGGCGTCGATCCCGTGTCGAACACCAAGACCTATTTCGCCGACGAGGAGTTCCCTTACTACGCGCGCCGCCTTTACAGCAGCCTCCGTTCGCAGATCGCGGGCCTCTACGACTGGTGGGGCAAGAACCATCCCGACGAAGCCGAACGCCAGCGAATGCGCCACGAGGCTGGTCTTGCCTACAACCAGGCGCTCACCATCTTCGCCGCCGACGAAGACGCCGCGACCTGGAAGCACGACCAACTCGTCGCGGCCGGCAACAAGGCCGAGGCGATCCTCTTTCTCCAACGCGCCCTCGAACTCGACGGCGAAGCCGAGGAACTCCGCCAGCGATTGGAAAAACTTCTCGGCAAATAAATGATTCGAATTCTCGCCACCATTCTGCTGGCCTTGGTTGCCGTTGGCTGCAAGCCCGAGCGGGACAAGGTCTTCAGTACGATCGTCGGCCCACGCACGGAATTGCCGCAGGAAGTAGAGCAGGCGGATGGAACGTCCATGCGATTGGAGGCGGTGACCTTCGGTAAGAA
Source organism: Limisphaerales bacterium (assembly GCA_049601855.1). Taxonomy (GTDB): domain Bacteria; phylum Verrucomicrobiota; class Verrucomicrobiia; order Limisphaerales; family JAYPXF01. Next base: position 9,260 of record JBMYQZ010000010.1, read on the forward strand.
GCACAAGTTCGAGTCCCGTCATCACACTACCAGCCGCCCCACCATGATCCTTTGGATTCGTCATGACGGCGCGGTGAACTTCGAGCGTTCGAAAGACAGCGTCCAAGTCGTCTGTCTCGATTCCGAGGGTCAGGAATGCGGACTGGGCTGGCAGGCGAATTACAGTTTTCGCGGGGGACATCCGCACTCCCCATCGGTCGGGCGTTGGGAATTTCCCGTCTATCCTCGGGATCAGGAGGAGTTCACCGTGCGCATCCGGGAAAAGGCAGCGGGTTCAACCAATCTGCGCTATCAGGCTTCGTTCGCCATTCGGCAGAAACCGACACCCGCCACCTTGACTTGGAAACCCGTGACTCTGCCGGCAACGAATCAACTGGGTGACTTTGAATTCGTGTTGCACGACCTCACGGTTGGCAAATGGCCACCGTCGTTCCTTTATCGCGGTAGCTACAGCGCTGGTTCCGGTGGCATCACGTGGCATCCTGGAAACGGGTTTGAACACAGCTGGACGCACGCGACCTATTCCCTCACGCGCAAGGGTGAGCCTTTCTACATCAACGACATCGAATCCATTCAGGACCCGACCGGCAACCGGTTGGAGGAATGGCTTCACGTTGAGACCGGAAGAAGCCTACGGCATCGTTATGTATTTGGTACGCTACCACTCGATCAGGAGGCGTGGAAAATCGCCTTCCATCGCCCTTACGACGAAGACATCGCAGACGGAAAACCTCTGACCATTTCTGGCATCCGGATGCCTGCTTCGGAGAGCGCGTATTCGACCAACCTGGTCGCCACCTCGAACGATATCGAGGTTGAGTTTCAAGGTGCTGCAAGTCCTGGGGGCAAGCTGCAAGAGTCGTCACATTCGAGTTCCGGATACCGCTTGGCAGTACGCGTCACTGTTCCCGAGAAGATCGTCGACGTGAAAGTCGACGAGGTGACAGACCAAGATGGCAAGGTCTTGGAGAGCCCCTTCCGCGGTAGTTCGTGGTCCACGCGGGGAAGCGGTCCGTTTATCTACCAGCGAACCATGCGCATGCAGGAATGGCCTAGTGGAGCCAACCATCTGAATATCACGTTCAAGCCCATCTGGAAGCGCAAGGCCCTTTTCGAATTTGTCGTGAAGCCGCCGGAGAAATTCCGGGGCTTGGAACCATTCGATGCCACCCGCCTGAGGGGGGAATTCACCGCCGTTATCAAACTCCAACAAGCCGGTGGGGCTCGCGTCGGAGGTCAGCCGTACGTCATCACGCACAACGATGAAAACCACGGTCCTCAAACGGTGGCGAAGGGAACCATGCCCGATGATGGACCGTTGCGCCTGCCTAACCTCGCCGGCGGCAAACGGTCTGTGGAATTCACCCTCAATTCTGATGGAACTAAATTGGGGACCTTCGAGCTTGTGTATGACAAGAAGGAGCAGGAGTTCACCTTCCAACTCCCTCCGCAAGCCGGTGAACTGGCGCCATCTTTGCCTTTCATCAGCCTGCGCGACGCGAAGGACACTTCACTCGCGCGCTACCGCGGCCAATTTGTCTTCGTCGATTTCTGGACCACCTGGTGCGGTCCCTGCCAGGCGCCAATGAGCAAGAACAACGAGATTCTCACCCGTCGTGCGAAGGATTGGGAAGGCAAGGCGGCGATCATTTCCGTGAGCCTCGATGACGGCATGGAGAAGGTGGAGAAACATGTGCAGCGCAAACGCTGGAACCAGATTCCGCACTACTGGATGCAGGATGGTTGGAAATCTGAGGATGCCAAACGCTTTGCCATTTCCGGTGTGCCTACCTGCCTGCTAATTGATCCGAAGGGAGAGATCATCTGGCGAGGACACCCGAGTCGAATCGACATCGAGCAGAAGCTCGACGATCTGATTGCGGCGGGACAATAAACTCGTCGTCAGGGAGCCAACTCTCGCACGCGGACGAAACGATTCGTCGATGAACTCAGGAACAGCTCCGTCTCACCCGCGCGACCGACGACATTGGTGAGCACACTCGTCGGTCCCCCCAGGAATCCGCTGGCGGTGAGTTCATAGTTGCGGCCCGGTAACGAGGGCCAACTGAGACGACCGACTCCCGGCGAGAATTTGGAGTTGTCCACGCGAAATTCCACATCCGGCACTTGGTCGGGCGGCGTTCCCATCACCTGTTCCCGGGCATTGGAAATGCCGTCGCCGTCCGGATCATCTTGCGGACCCGAGGCGAGATCGCCCAGCCGCTGAATTTCCCACGAGTCGTCCAGTCCATCTGCGTCAGCATCGGTGATCACCACACCTCGCAGGATCAACTCGGCTTCGAGGAGGTTGCCGCTAAATCCACCCAACTGGTCGCCCACGGCGAGCGTCCACGTGCCCACGCTGCTTTCGCCGAAATGATGGGTGCTCCAATAGGTCCAATCGACTGGCCCCGGCATCGGGTCACTGTTCAGACGCTGTAGCACGCTGCGGGTGCCGGCCGGTGACGTGAGCGTGATCCTCAGGTCGCCGCGGGCACTGTGATCCGTGCGCAGGCGGAGCCCGTCGTGTTCGCAGTTCAACGTATTGGTGACGTGGAAGACCTGGCTGACGGGAGTGTAATCAAGTTGGACACGGGCGTTGCTGTTGGTGGCTACCAGAGACGCGAGAGACTGCCCATGCGATTCGCGAAGGAAGATCGCCGGGATCGGAATGAAGTCCGTGTCCTCCATCAGGCAGAGATGCTCGCCGCCCGGACAGAGCGTGTTCGAGTGACTGAGGGTGGCGTTGTAAACGATGGCAAAGGCGGCGCCTGCTGCAGCGGCATTCTCAATCTGTGTTCGCCACGGCGGCGGTTCGATCGCGGTGAATCTTTGGATCAGTGCCGCCTTGCCCGTGAGATCAACCGCGATCGGCGTACTGACATCACCAACATCCACCAGTTCGACACTCGCGCTCGACTGGTCCGGGAACAGGCCGCGACTGGGAAGTCCCTCGATCACGTCGTTGCTCACGACGGCACCACTGATTCGCACGACATGTCCGCGATCGGGAATCGCCAGAGTGGCGGTATTGGTAAGGCGAATTTCCGTGACCGGCGGGCGATTGGACCATTGCAGCGCCAAACGCACCGCTCGACCCGCATCCGGAATGCCATAACCGACGTTGTGGCTCACCACGTAGCCGGCACCATTGGTGGAAACATCCGGATCGGCGAAGTCAGCGTGGCGGGCACTGAGAATCAGGATCTGTTGCACATCGCGATAACCAAGCATCGGGTTCGCCGAAAGAATCAGCGCCGCCACCCCGCCGATCTGCCCTGCGGCCGCCGAAGTGCCGCTCATGCCCACGGCATTGAAGCGATAGTCGTTCAGGTTCTGATGAGGTGGGAAGAACTCGTTTGCGATCACACCGTCCGTGCCGAGGAGATCGGTGGAGAACAGGCCATTGCCGGTTCCGTCGATGACCGGTGTGCCCACGAGCAACGGGGCGCCCGGTTCGCAGCTTTGAACGGCCCTCCCGTTGATGTCCGTGGCGGCGACAGCGATGACGCGTGGATCAGCGGCCAAGGGATTGTCCGCAGTGTTCTCATTGTTCAGACGACCGTTGCCGCCAGAGCGCACAATCACCGACCCAAGCCCGCCGCGCCCGTGCTGGATGGCATCGGCGACCCCGCCCAACTCCGCGGGATCGGGAACGATCTGGAATTCCCCATTGGGCGGAGTCCAGGCATGGATCTGCACATCCACGACATTGGAAGCGAAGCGATAGACCGCCGCGCGATCGGAAGGGGCGAGCAACTGGGCATCCGAGCGGAAAACAACCCAACTCGCGATGCCGGCCTGCGGGGCAATTCCGGACATGCCGAGCGCGTTGTGCTGATCTGCTGCCGCTAAGCCGGCCACACCGGTACCATGTGCCCAGAGACCGGTGCGTAGCGGGGGATTCCCGTTGGTATCTCCCGTGGCAAAACTCCAATGAGGCATTCCGGATACGGACCGAAGGAACTCCGGATGACTCAGTTCCACTCCCACATCGGCGACGGCGATCGTGATACCTTCGCCACGGGTGAAGGGCCACGCCGCCCGCACGTTCAGATCCGGGATCGCAGGAATCCCCGTGGTTTGGTTGCGACTGTCGAGGGTGGACTGAACCGAAAACCAAGGGTCGTTGGGACGATAGGCGAACGGTGCTGCTTCCGACGGCATTCCCAGCAGGAAAAGACCCCAAACGAACACCTGTTTCCAAGGACCAAACATCACCACCAGAGCCTTCCATCCAGTCCCGATCATCGCGAGGCAATACGTATGGACGATGCTACGCGAAACCCCTGAGCAGCCTCAGGCCCAAGCGCTCCACAATCGCTCGGCCAATCCAAACGACAGGGTCATCCCTGCTCCCCCCAACCCCGTCATCACCCGCACGTGTTCGACGGGAGCTTCGAGGAGGTAAGGAGACTTGGTGTGTTTCAGGTAGACGCCATGCCAACGTTCTTCGATCTCCCAAGACGGCAGGTGGATCATCCGTTCTTGTTCACGAAGAATCAGGTCATCGATCTCCGGATTGTCGTTGGGAGGAGGGGTGCCGTATTCGTGGGAGTCGCCCAGAATGACACCGCCGTTGGGAAGCTGCGAAGCCATCGTGTGGATGCCAAAGCGATTGAGCTCAGGGAACTCGGCGGAGATGCGCGTATTGAGGCTGCTCTGTGAATGGCAGCCGGAGAAGGTCTCGTAGCGATGCAGGGTGAGTCCGCCGGCGAGTAGTGGCCCGAGTTGCCAGCCACTGGGTTGCGGCTGGGTCCGCATCATCTGCAGCTTGCACAGTTGCAGATCGGGGCGGGAAAGGATCTCGGGATAGAGCGTTTGGATATCGCTGCCCGAGCAGACAACGATCCGATCGGCTTCACAGATCGAGCCATCGGCAAGCCCGATTCGATGGCCGTCGATTCCGCACACGGTTGTTCCCATCCGGATAGTGACTCCGTGCTCTTCCTTCAGCCAATCGGTCAAATCCGCCATCACCCGGCGAGGATTGACCGCCATTTCGGTCTCGCTCCGAAGCGAACCTCGCAGGCCGTCAGGATTGGTCGCCGGCGATTGCGAAAGTGTTTCCTCGGGAGTCAGCAACCGGACGTCCAGACCGGCATCGTTGGCTTGTTCGGAAAACTCGTTGAGCACGGCCCATTCGTCGTCGTGACGCGCGAGATGAAGTGAACCACTTTGATTCAGCCAGGTTCCCGATCCTTCCGCGAACTCGAGCCAGAATTCACGACTCCGGCAGGCGAGTTCGTAGGGTTCGCCCAGCGGCTGGCCAATGACCCAGATCATACCGAAATTACGAACGGAGGCCCCGTTGGCCCGCGGATCCCGTTCGAACAGAACCACGCTCCGCCCACTACGGGCGGCCATCCAGGCGTTGGCCAGGCCCGCGATTCCACCACCGACGATGGCTGCGTCAAACTTCTGCGGCACGACTGACGCTAGGCTGCGAAGAAGGCTGGCGGCGAGTCCATCTTTCTGCACACTCCGCGCGTGGCCGAATCCGAAACACCAACCGCACCCGCCAAGCCGTGGCATCCCATGATGCTTTCGATCTGGGCAATGTCGGCGGCGTTCGGGACTTACTTCTGCATGTACGGTTTTCGGAAGCCATACACGGCGGCGACTTTCGACGGGGTGATGTCGTTCGGGGTGGCGTTCAAGACGCTGGCGGTCACGGCGCAGGTTTTCGGCTACATGCTGTCCAAGTTTATCGGGATCAAGGTGGTTCCGGAAATGCCACCGTATCGACGTGCCACAACGATCTTGTGGCTGATCGGAGGAGCAGAGGTGGCGCTGTTGTTGTTCGGTCTCACGCCGCAGCCGTTCAATCTCGTGCCCTTGTTCTTCAACGGACTGGCGCTGGGGATGGTGTTCGGCTTGGTGCTGGGATTTCTGGAAGGGCGGCAGGTGACCGAGGTACTGGTGGCGGGCTTGTGTGCGAGTTTCATCCTGGCCTCCGGAGTATCGAAGTCCGTGGGGCGGTGGCTGTTGGGAATGGACGTTCCGGAAGTGTGGATGCCCTTCTGTGCGGGACTGATCTTCCTCCTGCCTTTGTTCGGGTTCGTGTGGATGTTGCGAAAGATCCCGCCGGCCACGGCAGCGGACAAGGACGCGCGCTCCGAACGGACAACGATGTCGGGCGCGGAACGGAAGGCGCATTTCCTTCGTTATGCACCGGGACTGTGCCTCATCATCTTCGTCTATCTCACCTTGACCGTGATCCGCAGCATCCGCGACGACTTCGGGGTGGAGTTGTGGCAGGCGTTGGGATACATGGGCAAACCGAGCGTGTTCACCACCTCGGAGATGTGGGTGATGTTCGGTGTTCTGGCGATCACCGGAGCAACCATTTCGCTGCGTAGCAATCGGGTGGCATTCTACACGTCGATCGGTGCCAGCGCGCTTGGATTGCTGGCGATCGTCGCGTCCTGTCTCGCGGTGCAGAAGGAAATGGTGAACGGCTTCTGGTTCATGGTGTTGCTGGGGCTGGGTTTATACGTTCCCTACGTAATGATCCATACGACCGTTTTCGAACGCATGGTCGCTCTCCTCCGCGACAAGGCGACGATCAGTTATCACATGAACATGGCCGACGCCTTTGGCTACCTCGGCTACGTCATTCTGATGGCGACCCGCGGCTCGCTGTCAGAGCGTGCGAATCTGCTCGAATTCTTCCTTTCACTGACAATTTCACTCGCCCTGGTCTCGGTGGTTCTGCTGATCGCCGCGGCGTTGTATTTCCGGCGGAAGGAACGGCAACCCGAACTCGCTTATGTCGGTTGAGCTGCCGCAGACATGTCAGGTGGCCCGCCTGTCAAAACCCGGGGGACCGTTCGAGCTCGAGGATGTTCGTCTACCGGAACTCCGGCGAGGTGAAGCACTCTTGAAGGTGGAAGCCTGCACGGTGTGTGCCAGTGATCTCCGGACCTTCCGCGGCGAACGGGCGGCTCCGAGTTCGGGGCTGCTGGGACATGAAATTGTCGGTCGCATTGTCGCCGGCAAAGGTGATCAATTCACGATTGGCGAGCGGGTGGTTTGCGGTGTCGCGGCGTCTTGTGGATCATGTCGAAACTGTACGCGCGGGATTCCGCAGAAATGTTTTTCACTGAAGAAGTTTGGGCATGCCGCAGCGCACGACGATTGGCAGCTTTCCGGAGGCTTTGGTGAATATTGCCACCTGCCTGTTGGTTCGGCGTTGGCACCGGCACCGGATTCTTGCCCGCCACAACAATCGGCTTGGCTGGGCTGTGCCGGAGCAACCGCCGCTGCAGCAACGCGGATTGCCGGTGAATTGCGAGATCACAACGTCGTGGTGCTGGGAACCGGTGCCGTCGGTTTGTTCGTGGTGGCCATGGCTGCTCAAGCGGGCGCTCGCGTTCTGGCGATCGATCGACGGGAGAGCCGACTGAAGTTGGCGCAGGCGACGGGCGCGATCTCAACTCATGTCGTGGATGACGTTTCACTGCTGGACTTCGTGATGGCGAATACCGAATCCCGTGGCGCGGATGTTGTATTCGAAACCTCGGGGGCAAATGCGTCGGTGACAGCGGCGACCACGATCGCAGGCATTGGCGGGCGAGTTATCCTGGCCGGTTCAGTGGCGCCGACCGGGCCAGTTCCCATTCAGCCCGAGAAGATCGTCACGTCGTTGCTGCGAATCGAAGGGATTCACAACTACACACCCGCGGATCTCACGCGGGCCGTCGAATTCGCTGCTCATCAGGCCAACGAGTCGTTCCCCACGTTTCCACTGGGCGAAATCGATGCCGCCTTTGATGCGGCGCAATCCGGCGAAAACCTGCGGGTCGCGGTCGTTCCGGGAAATCATTGAAGCCCTCGATGAGGCGGTTAGTCTGATCCCCTCACTCGAACAGTTCATGAACCGTCGACACTTTCTTCAAACCTCGTCACTCGGACTGGCGCTTCCATTGTTGGAATCCGTAGGCACTGCTGCGCCCGCCGCGGCGCGGGTGAAGCGATTCGTCGCCGTCGGCAGTTATCTCGGATTTCACACGCCGAGTTTCTTTCCCAAGGCAACTGGCGCGGACTATGCCATCTCACCGGTGCTCCAGCCGATCGAAGACCTGCGCTCGGACTTCACGCTCTTCTCTGGCCTCGATCATCGGGCGCTCAATGGACACAAGTATTGGAGCAACTATCTCACGGGACGCGGGAGTCGGGCGGTGTCGGTGGATCAAATGATCGCGGCGGAGATCGGAGACCGCACGCGTTTCGCATCGTTGCAGGTGACTTGCGGTGCGCCTCCCGCGCAGGGCTTGATGAGTTTCACCAAGGAAGGCATCGGATTGCCATGCATTGGTCGGCCGAGCGTCCTGTTCAGCCAGTTGTTCAGTTCCGATTCGGACAAGGCGCGGATGGAATACCTCCTGGATTCCGGCCGCAGTGTGCTGGACGTGGTCATGGAAGAAGCGAAGTCCTTGCAACGAACGCTGAGCAAACGTGACCGGGAGAAGCTGGATGAGTATTTCACCTCCGTTCGGAGCGTGGAGGTCAACGTAAAGAAGCAACGCAAATGGCTGGAGAAGCCGACCCCGCAAGTGGACTTCAAACCGCCCAAGTTTGATCCCATTGCGCCGGATCTTTCTCTGGAGTGCGAGTCGCTGATGTACGAATTGATTGCGTTGGCGCTGGAGACGGATTCGACGCGCGTAGTGTCGTTTGTGCTCCCCGGCAGCGGACAGGTGTTTACCATTGATGGCGAACGTTTGGGCGCCGGTTATCACGGTTTATCCCACCACGGAAACGACCCGGTGAAGATCGCGGAGTTCAACAAGATCGGTCGCGAACATGTCAGCCGATTTGGTGATTTTGTCCGCCGACTCAAAGGCATGAAGGATCCGGATGGCACACCAGTTCTCGACTCGACAGCCGTGCTCTATGGCAGCGGCATGGGTAATGCGAATACGCACAACAACAGCCGCCTGCCCGTGCTGGTGGCGGGCGGCGGATTCAAGCATGGAACCTATCACGCCATCGATCGCGACAATCCGGCGAACACGACGCCCAAGCTCGGGGACGTGTTCATCACGCTCATGCAATCGCTGGGGCTGGAGGCGGACAAGTTTGTGAATGCGCGACGTGGAGTAAGCGATCTGTTGTCCTGAAATGATCCCTCGTCTCGTCATGTTCCTGGTGGTCTTGAGTCTGCCACTGCAAGCGGCAACGTCGCTGAATCGCTTCCTGGAATCCTACTGTCTGGATTGCCACGACGCCGACACGCACAAGGGGGACGTGGTGCTCGAGAATTCGACGATCGATCATGATTCCATCAAGACATGGATCCGGGTCTACGATGCGTTGAAGGCGGGCGAGATGCCGCCGAAGAAAAAGCGGCAACCATCGGCGGATGAACGCGCGGCCATGTTGGTCTGGCTGAAGGCAACGCTGACCGAGAAAGACCAACCGGGCGGCACGGTATTGCGGCGGCTGAATCAACGGGAATACGAGAATTCCGTTCGCACTGTGTTGGGCGTACCTTTCGCTGTTCCGCGCGGCTTTCCGGCGGACACCAAATTCCTCGGCTTCGACAACAACGGCGAAGGGCTCGTCCTTTCGCCGCCGCTGATGCAGAAGTATTTCGAACTCGCAGGTCTCGCCGCGGACATGCTGATCCCGCCGGCGAAGGAGTCGGTTCGAGTTCCCGCGGAGACGGTGACGATCACCCCGGACGAGATGTCCATGGCCTTCGAAGCGGTGCAATTGCGCGATGGCGCCATGAGGCTCGTGACCAAGGCCGGCGTGTTGATTCGAAGTTGCTCGTGGCCGACGCGTTTTGAAGCAAAGTTCACCGGCACCTATTCGATCCGGACGAAACTGAGTTCCTTCAACGTGACCACAAAGAAACCGCTGGAGGTGGAACTGATCGTG
>JBMYQZ010000010.1:19157-22636 GCA_049601855.1 Limisphaerales bacterium
CTTTACCAAGTTGCCCGGAATGAAGCGGGTGGCGGAATTCAAGGTGCCGGCCGACGGAAAGGTTCATGAGTTTGAAGCTGAGTTCGACTTGGAGAAGGGCGAGACCGTCGCCTACTACTGGCGCAACGCCCCCATGGGCGCGACGGATATCGCCGGTAATAACGAGGTCACCGACCGCATCATTCACGGTCTGTTCGTCAAGGATCCCAAGATGCACGCGGCGTGGACCAAGATGGGCGGTTTTGATCGCACGCGATCGGCGAAGAGCACTTGGGCGGAGTTGAAGCGCCTGGCGTCCGATCCGACCTTGAAGCCGCTTGATGAGGAACCCCGCACACGGTACACGGCGCTGGTTCGCAATCAACTGGGCTGGGCGCTCCAGAACATGCGCATGGATCGCGGTCCGGCTTTGAGCATTCATGGTGCCGCCTTCCACGGACCTACGAAGCTCAAGCTTAGTCGGGACCACATCGCCCAACAGCGAAGCACGGACAACTTCCTTGGCAAACGCGAAGGCCGCGGCGATCGCGAGTATGCCCTCGACATTCTGAAACCGTTTCTCGAACAGGCCTTCCGCCGCCCGGTCACCCAGAAGACCCTCGACCAATACGTGAAGGTGGCGCTGCAGCATCGGCGCGCTGGACATCGCTTTGAAGACGGCATTCACCTGGCCGTCCGCACCGCACTCTGCTCCACGCACTTCATCTATCGTGGCCAACGCGGCGGACAACTTGACGACTACGATCTCGCCACCCGCCTCAGCTTCTTCCTCACTGAATCACCACCCGATGCCAAGCTGATGAAACTCGCCGCCAACGGCAAACTCTCCCAGTCGGAGACCTTGGCCGAGGAAACCAGACGCCTGCTGACAGGCCGCCAAGCGAAGGCCTTCATCAAGTCCTTCGCCGGCCAATGGCTGCACCTTGATCAGCTCCCCGAGATCATGCCGGACGAACGCCTGATCCGCTGGACGAGCAAGGAACTGAGCGCCGTCACCCAGGAAACCGAACTCTTCATCGGCCGCATCCTCGGACAAAACCTGCCGCTCGAAACCTTCATTGATCCCGACTTCACCTTCCTGAACAAGCGCAATGCCAAGCTCTACGGAATGAAGTCAACGAGCGACAACATGCAGCGGGTGAAGCTTCCCATAGGCGGACGCTTCGGCGGCATCCTCGGGCAAGCCAGCGTAATGATTGCAACCGCCAACGGCGTTGACACCCAACCGGTTCTGCGTGGCGTCTGGTTGCTCGAAAACGTCTTCGGCGATCCCCCACCCGATCCCCCCACCAGCGTCCCCGCCATCGAGCCCGACACCAGCGGCGCCAAGTCCATTCGTGATCTGCTCAGTCGCCACCAGGCTGATCCCAGCTGTGCCGGTTGCCACCGCAAGATCGATCCACTTGGTTTCGCGCTGGAAAACTTCGATCCTGTCGGACGCTGGCGTGATCACTACCCGGTGTATGAGAAGAAGGGCGACAAGATCATTACGAAGAAAGGGCTTCCCGTGGAAGCTGAGACTACACTCGCTGACGGCACGCCCATCAAAGACATCACGGACCTGAAACGCTACCTCGTCCGCAACATCGACCCGTTCTCACGCTGCCTCACCGGCAAACTCCTCACCTACGCCACCGGACGAACACCCACCTTTGGCGATCGCCAGCAGATCGACGAAATCGTTGCCCTCGTGAAGAACAAAGGGAACGGCTTCCAAGACCTCATCGTTGGACTGGTTCAGAGCGATTCGTTCCGAACGAAGTAGCCGGCGCGCAATCCATCATGCCAGGATCGGAAACGGTCGGGGTTGAACAACGGACGATCAACGACTGGAAAACCAAGAAAAAGACAGCCCATGAAGAATCTACTCACCCTCCTTTGCATCCTTGGTGCTTCAGTGATTCACAACTCCGTGGCGAAGCCGCAGAGCGATCAATCGGAACGTTTGCCGAGTATTGTGCTCATCTTCATCGACGACATGGGCTACGGCGATATTGGCCCGTTCGGCAACAAGGTGAACCGGACACCTCACCTCGATCGCATGGCGAAGGAGGGGAATCTGCTGCGCCAATTCTACGTCTCCAACACCGCCTGCACGCCGTCGCGATCCGCGTTGATGACCGGTTCTTACGCTCATCGAATCGGGATGGATGCCAAAGTTGTGTTTCCCGGTCAGAAACGCGGATTGAATCCGAAGGAGATCACCATGGCCGAAATACTGAAGGAGCGGGGCTACGCGACGGGTTGCTTTGGCAAATGGCATCTCGGCGACCAGAAACCTTTCCTGCCGCTCGCCCAAGGCTTCGACGAGTATTTTGGAATCCCCTACTCCAACGACATGTGGCCGGGTAATCCCAAGGGCAATCCGGTCACGGATCGCGGTCCCTACGAACCATTGCCGGTGATCCGACAAAACAACGCGGTTGCCTATGTCGCAGACGGCGCGGATCAGTCGCTGCTCTGCGATGCGATTACCGATGAGGCCGTGGACTTTATCCGGGCACACAGGGACGAGCCCTTCTTCTGCTACATCCCGCACGCCTACGTTCATCTACCGCGTTTTGCCCGCCCGGACATCTTCAAGAGAGCTCAGCAGGACGTCGATCGTGCCAATGTCGAAGAAGTGGATGACAGCGTTGGCCGCGTCCTCAACACTCTGCGTGAACTTGGCATTGCGAAGAACACGCTTGTTCTCTTCACGTCGGACAATGGCGGAGCCAGAGGCATGAGCATGGGGCCGCTGCGTGGCGGCAAAGGCGGCCCGAAATATGAAGGACACATGCGAGTGCCGACCATCGCCTGGTGGCCCGGTACAATTGAGGCCGGCACCACGACCGAGGCGATCGGTGCGACCGTCGATCTCTTACCTTCCTTCGCGAAACTCACCGGCGCGAAAGCACCCACCGACCGCACTATCGACGGTAAGGACATCCTCGATGTCGTTCTCGGCAAACCCGGCGCGAAATCTCCGCACGATCTTCATTACTACGAAGTCGACGGCATCCGTCGCGGCAAGTGGAAGCTTGTCAGCAAGCCGACCAGGAAGAGCAGGATCCTGGAACTCTACAACCTCGAAACTGATCTGGGTGAAAAGAAGAACATCGCCAAACGCCACCCGGAAATCGTCAAGGAGCTGAACGGCCACCTAACCGCCCACGCCAAACGCATTGCCGCCGACACCCGACCCGCAGCCTTCATTGAAGATGCCAAACCGATCCTTTCCCAACCCGGCAAGCTCCCCAAACTCCGCGACTACGTTGGAAAGCCAAACACCACGGCTGCCAACAAACCCGGACCGAAGGGGCAGGTGCCGCGGTAGATTGTCTCTCAGCCAAGTACTTTGTCTTGAAGATCTGGATTGAGTTTCATCAGCAGATCCACGGGCTTGCCCACGTCAGGGCAGGACGAGTCCAAACTCAAAAGCTCGGCATAGGCCGCAGCCAACGTTGCAGAATCTTGCCCGAGATTCTCAAACTGGA
>JBMYQZ010000011.1:0-18147 GCA_049601855.1 Limisphaerales bacterium
ATCCCACCTCCCACAGATTTGCCTCATGAAACTCGGCGGGTATGGCCAGAAGGAACTGGCCGATCCAGATGAAGATGATCCAACAAAAGATGAAGCCGGCGCCACCCATTACGAATCGAAACAGCCAACGCAGGCTGAAACCGCGCCGTTTCGGTTCGTCCTTTTGATCCTTGCGCAGGCAGGCCGTGCAGATGACGACATCGTCGTGTTCGGTCACGCATTCGCGGCAGAAGAACTGTTCGCACTCCGGACAACGCGCAGCCGCCTCGCGATCGAGGTGCACCAGGCATCGTTTGGACGCCAGACTCGCCATCTCAGAATGTGTTGCCCGAATCCTGCTGGTCGTCGTCCTGAGCGTTCGATTCCGGAGATGTCGCTGGTTCCAGAGTCGCCGCTGGTGTGGAGGAAGCAGGCGCTGCGCTTACGTTGGCTGTGGTATCCCTCGCACGTTGCATTCGTTCGGCGATGTCTGAGGCTTCCAGTCTTCCCTGGGTCTTCTCAACGTGGGATTGAATCTCGGCGATGCAGGCTCGGGCCTGGTTGAGACGACCCAAGGAGGGTAGTTCGATCTCGCTCACGGCGGTCTTGAGTTTGCAGTCCACCGTGGGGCCTTTGACGATATGGACCAACAGCGCGATGCCGAGAATTCCAGACAGGGTTCCAAACACGATCCAGCCGACGGAGTCTCCAATCTGTGAGCCGATGAAGATAAACGAGGCGCAGAAAAGCGTCAGCATCACGATCCAAGTCATGAACATCGAGTTGCCGCGAACGGTGATCGCCTGGATGTCGGCGAAATTGAAGAAACGGTATTTCTCCGTATATCCGTTGGTTTCCACCGTGAGCAGATGATCCGGCCCCATGAAGACTTCGCGCCGGCGGTAGAGCAGCAGCGCGAAGATGCCGATGACGAAAAAGAGCAGGACGATCGCCAATCGCGAGACGGTCGCATAGTAGCCAGCCGAGCCCAGTCGCCGATACCTGATGGATTCAGTGTCAGGCATGTTAGAAATCCATTTTCATGACGCCGGAGTAGTCGAGGAAGAAGAGAATCCAGCCGATGATCTGGAGCGTGGCAAGCATGCCGGCGAGGTAGAAGCGCCATTTGCCATGTCGCACCAGACTGCCGGGCGTGTTGCGATGTCGAATGGCCAGGTAAAGCGCATACGGCGCGAAGACCAGCGTTCCAAACACTGTGACGATCGGGAGGAGGGCGGCTGTGATGGCCATGCGATCGTAAAGAGTCCGTTGGTTTTCCAAGGTCTTGATTTTGCCCTTCTTGCGCCCGGTTTCGATGCAGGTGGAGCAGATGTGTTCCTCCCCCAGCAGGATGTCGCAAAGTCTGCACAGGAAACGACCGCAGCGCTCGCAACTGACGACCGCCTTCTTGGCATCGTGGAAGAAACAACTCGCCTCGTCACCGGTCAGAATTGCCTCGGCTTCGTTGCCTCTTGAGTGGTCTTTGAACTGAGCCGGAAAGATCGCTAGCTGGATCGAGCGGTGACAGTTGCCGCAAGGTGCGTAGTCGCGATTCAACTGCTCCGGCGAGAGCTCAAGGTTACATGAAGGACATCGAAGGGCGATCATTGCCGGTTTTCCAAACGAATCAGAATTCATCCTGTACGGCCAGTCGTTCGAACATGTCCCGGTAGCGGTGGGCGTAGGCGCTGAATAGCCAGGGAAGGCCACCTCCAAGGGCGATGAAGATGCCGGCGATGACCATGATACCGAGCACCTCGGGAGGTATTCCACCGGCGCTGGTCGCAGCGACGGTGATCGCCACCACCAAACCGACGGCGAAGGACAGGATGAACCAAAACACGAAGCCGATGCCAAAGGTCCCCCACCAATGCTTGTTGACCATGGCGCGGCTGAGACCCATCGCCGGCCAGAAAGACATCCGCTTGTCGATCACCAGTGGCATCGTGAAGAACCAGGCGAGCGACAGGTAGATCATGACCGGAAAGCCAAGGAACATCAGACCGCCGGCCCCGAGCATCAATCCCTCACTTGGGTCTCCGCCGCCACTGGCAATGACACCGACCAACATCAAACCGAATCCTGGCATCAGTGGCACGAAGATCAGGATCTGCACCACGATATTCGCCAACATCAGTTGCAGGAAGCCGTTGCTGAATCCATAAAAGACATCGCCGACCGCGGCCGGCTCGTTCCGCGCGTGCCGAATCAAATAGTACCAGTATCCCCCCCACAGGGCCCCGGCCAGAAACAGGTTCAGGAAAAAACCGAGAAACGGTACCACGTTGAACAGGATCATCATGAGGAACACCACGAAGGAGGTGCCGATAATCGGGAAGAACGCCCCGGTGAAAGTTCGGAATCCGCGCCCGATGCAGTCGGCCACCGAAGAGTTGTAGTCGGTGTTCTTCAGTTCCTCGACGCTCAAGCCCTCGTTGGCCTGCAATTCGCCGCCCTCGTGGATCTTCTGGATCACCACCGGTTTGCAGGCGGCACAAGAATAGATTCCACCGATCTTGACCACCTGATCGACGGGGAAGGACTGACCGCAGCCTGCGCAAAAGATGATCGGATTACCGGACTCATCCGTCGTGGTCTTGGCTGCCGGCGAATCCTTGTAGGGCACCCAGTTCGGCAAGTTCTCCTGCCACACCAAGGTCTGTTGCGAGATCTTGCCCGCGCGGACCAGTTGCTGAAACTCCTCTTCGGAGATTGGACCCTTTTGCTCGTTGTTGATTGCGTAGTACCAATCCATGAATTCTCTCGTAGGTTAGGTGCGGATCACGCGGGTGTCGCAGATTCGATCGTGCAGGGCCCTGTGTTCCTCCTTGTCAAACGCCGCCATCAGGTAGCCGATAAACAGCGTCGCGATGCCCAGCAGGTAGGAGAAGTGGCGCCCGATGGCCCGCCCAAACGAGATGGGACCGCCATCCGGACGGACAATCCTGAGCTTCAAAGCCATTTTGCCCGGAGTCGCTCCGAATTGTGTGACAAAGAAAACCTCGTAGGTAAGTCCGATCATCAAGCCGACGAAATGCAGCGCCAGCTGGAAGGCCTCGATGTCCAGCTCGGAGCTAGCCACCGCCATTCCAATCACGGCGCCAGCGATCCCGCTGCAGATGTTCATGATGATGCCGTCGATCATGCGGGCACCCACACGGACCAGGAAACCGGCATATTCCATTTTGCCCGTGGGCTGGTGCGAGCCTTCCTGCAGGCGTTGGACAAAACTCTGTTTGCATCCTGAGCAAACAAAACTGCCACTGATTGCCAGGAGTGATTCGGGTGGAAACGTGCGGTTACATTCCGCGCAATGTGGTTCGCTGACGACGCTCGCCGGTGGCTGATTCATCTGGCCGAAGGGGATCCACGAACTCATGCCCTCCTGCCACACGAGAGATTCCTCAGTGATCGTTCCGGACTCTCGGAGAGTGCGCAGCTCCGCTTCTGAAACCGGTCCCATTTGTTGTTGGTCGACAGCGTAATACCAGCTCATGCGCACCCCTCGTTAGGGTGCCCTTGTGTGCCAGACAGGGGGCGCTCTGCCAAGGTAATTTGCTTCGTGTCACCCGAGGTTCGACTGCTCATCAGTGGCTTGCAATCAACCTCTTGCTCCCGCAGGTTCGCGGTGATGAAACAAGGTCACAGAATTGGCATCATCGGCGGCAGCGGCCTCTACAACATCGAGGGCTTCACCAACCAGAAGTGGGTGTCGGTTAAGACGCCCTTTGGCAGTCCTTCCGATGAACTGCTGACGGGGGAGTTGGCCGGTCGCAAAGTGGTCTTCCTGCCTCGCCATGCGCGCGGTCATCGCATCATGCCCAGCGAACTGAATCATCGCGCCAACATCTGGGCGATGAAGAAGTTGGGGGTCAACTGGATCATTAGCGTCAGCGCTGTGGGTTCGCTTCAGGCCAGGTACAAACCCACCGATATCGTGTTGCCGGATCAGTTCTTGGACCGCACCAAGAAATCCCTGGAGCACACTTTCTTCGGACGGGGCATTGTGGGGCACGTGGCCTTTGCGGATCCGATCTGCGAGGAGCTGCGCCAGCTTGTGCTCAAGGCCTCCCGCAAGTGCAAGGCCAAGGTCCACAACGGCGGCACCTACGTGAACATGGAGGGGCCGGCATTCAGCACACGCGCCGAATCCCTCACCAATCACAAGGCGAAATATGACGTCATCGGCATGACCAATCTCGGCGAAGCCAAGTGCTCCCGTGAAGCCGAGATCGCCTACACGACCATGGCCATGATCACCGATTACGATTGTTGGAAGACCGATGAGGAACATGTGACCGTCGAGATGGTGATCGACTGCCTCCACAAGAACGCGGCGAAGGCCAAGGAGATTCTCGCCACCGTCATCCCGACCATTCCGGATGAACCCGGTTATCCCTGCCATGACGCCCTCAAGTTCGCGATCATGACCGAGCGCAAGGCCTGGCCCAAGAAGACCATCAAGGAACTTAAACCGATCCTGAAGAAATACCTCTGACCGTGGATCTTGATGAACTGGCAACAACACTTCGCGAATTCGGTTGTCCTTCCGACAAGGCACCCGAGATGGCGGCGCAGTTGGACAAGCGCGCACAACAATTGGTCGAAGAACGAGGTCAGAGCTACACTACAGCCATGAATTATCTCATCGGTCTAATGCGACAGGGTTGGGCGGCACAGGAAAAAGGCGTCCAGCCATGATTCGCCTGCTGGTATTCATTTTGACCAGCGTCGTTGCCGTCGGCGCGAGCGACGAACTCGACATCAAGATTGTCAAGGAACGCGGCCAGGAACGATTTCTGGTTCAGTTCGAACTGACGCCGGACAATTTCTCCAAGGACATTGCCAGCCTCCGGGCCGTTCGTGGCAAACGTGACCAAAACATGTGGCGCTTTCGCGAAGGCGGACAATTCGACGTTCTCCTGAAACGCGCCTGGTTTCCGATTCAACTGCCGGAGTCCTGTTGTAACAGCCACCTGATCCTGACAATGCCGTACAGCAATCCGAAGCTTGAAGGCGGACCGGAAAAGATCGCCGCCAAGAAGAAGCTCTTCGAACGCATCGAGGCCCTTTCAGAAAAAGCGGAAGGCAAACTTCGCGTGACGATCGACCTGACTTCGTACGCCAAGGTTGAATCCCGAGATCCATTGAAAATCTCCCTTCGCGATATTCAAGTCTACTTCCGCCATCGCGATGGCGAGTATGTCGATCATTTGAAACCGATTGAGCGTTCGAAGTAGCAAGACTCCTCACGAGCTGATCGCGCCCAAGGTCGCGGCAATGAAAGCCAAGACCGTGGCGAGACCTTCAATGGCCGCGCTCGCCACATCCATCAGACCCGAGGTGATTTGACCACCCATTTCAAACGGATTGTCTTTTCCTTCATTGATGTCGAACATTCGAACCATGCCAAGATTTCATCGTGGAAATCAGAAACGACAACGACGAGTCGCCGCACTGGGAATGTGACCGGAATGCTTTCGCTTATACGGCCGCCAATCTTGCGGTTTCTGTTCCGATGTTGGTGATTTTCGTGCTGCTCGCAACGGCGACTTGGCGCCGCGATGGATCCCTGTTTCAGAATTCTATGTTGATGGGGCAGTGTGATTCGCGCTTTTGCTGGGGGTGGTTTGCGCTGTGATTGCCCTGCTCGGGATCTCGCGTCACGGCCGTGGCGGTCGGTCCTTTAAGGGTGCTCTCCGGCTGATGATCAATGGTGTGTTCGGAATGCTCTTCGTGTTCAGCCATCAAGTGTCGAACGACAACGAGTTGCTGGATCGGCTACAACAGGCTAAGGGCCAGAAGATGGAAGAACGCCTGGCGGACCCAAGGTTAGTGACCGATTCCGCAGCAGATGTGGCGTTGTTGAGACCTATGGATGGTGATGCCAGATTGGCCGCTGAAGCGGGTGGGAGTTTCGCGGCGCGGATGCATTGTTGGGGCAGGAATGTCTGAATCTGCTTTCATTGATGGAAACCAACTTCGGTGAGTGGGAACCGGGATTCAATGGTCCCCATTTCGACCGGGCGGAGGTGGCCGCTCGGTATGATGAATTGGTGAAGAAGATCAGCGCCGTGTCCAATGAACAGGTGGCATTGACGACGGAGCTGCGCGAGCAGCAGGCGGCCCTATTACGACCGGGCGAAAGTGATTATTTGCCGTTGCCTTCTTCGGCTTCAGCGAGCTTGCGGTAGAGCGTCGCAAGACTGACGCCGAGGAGTTTCGCGGCTTGTTCCTTGTCGCCGCCGGTTTGGGCGATCGCCTTCTGGAGATAGGACTGCTCCTGTTCGCGGATGTGCTCCTTCAGGTTCTTGACCGGTTGGTTCATGCCGACAGGGGCTTCACCGGGCTCGGAGATGTCGGTCAGTCCGTTCTTCTCGGCGAAGGCGGTGTCTGTATTTGGAGCCAGACCAATTTCGTCGTCGGAAAGGGATTCGTCGGCAACGCCGTGCAGTTGCACGGGGAGATCATCCACCCGGATGAGTCCATCCTCGCAGAGGGCGCAGCCGCGCTCGATGGCGTTTTCCAGTTCGCGGACGTTGCCGGGCCAATCATGTTGGTCCATCGCGGCCAAGGCGCGCTCGCTCACGGCCGGCATCTTGATGCTTATTTCTGCGGCCTTCGCCTTGAGGAAGTGCCCGGCCAACA
Source organism: Limisphaerales bacterium (assembly GCA_049601855.1). Classification (GTDB taxonomy): domain Bacteria; phylum Verrucomicrobiota; class Verrucomicrobiia; order Limisphaerales; family JAYPXF01. The sequence continues at coordinate 6,628 of JBMYQZ010000011.1, forward strand.
ACGGGATGTCATCCTTGCGTTGGCGCAAGTTGGGGAGGTCGATCGTGATGACGTTGAGACGATAGAACAGATCCTCGCGGAAGCCGCCGTCCTTGATGCGTTCCTCCAGGTTTTCGTTCGTCGCCGCGAGTACGCGGACGTTGACGTAGACCGGTGTGTTGTCTCCGACGGCGCGGACCTCGCGTTCCTGCAAGACCCGGAGCAAACGGCTTTGCAGCACAGCGGACATGGTGCCGACCTCATCGAGAAAGATCGTTCCGCCGTCGGCTTCTTGGAACAGTCCTTTCTTGTCCGCGATGGCCCCGGTGAAGGCGCCTTTGCGGTGGCCGAACAACTCTGATTCCAAGAGGTGTTCCGGCAGCGCGCTGCAGTTGATCGGAACGAAAGGAGAAAACTGTCGTTGGCTGTTGTTGTAATGCAGCGCCTTGGCGACCAGTTCCTTGCCGGTGCCACTATCGCCCCGGATCAGGACGGTGCTGTCTGTGTCGGCCACGCGTTCGACCATCTTGAAGACCCCTTGCATTGCGCTGGAGGTGCCGATGATCTGGTTGAAACGGTATTTCTTCTTGAGTTGCTTCTTGAGGTAGACGTTTTCCGAAATGGCGTCGTTGTAAGAAAGTGCGCGTTGGACGGTCAGCCGTAACTCGTCGAGTTTGAAGGGCTTCTCCAGGTAATCGAAGGCACCTTTTTTCATCGCATCCACGGCGGTCTCGATCGAGCCGTAGCCGGTGACGACGATGACGATGGCGGGAGGGCTCAGCGCGCGGGCGCGGCGTAGCATTTCCAGACCTTGCGCACCCGTCTTGTCGAGATAGAGGTCGGTGATGACCAATTCGGGAGCGGTGTCCTCGAGCGAATCAAAGGCCTGCTGGGCGTTGGAGAAGGGGACGACATCATGGCCCTCATTGCGCAACATGTCGGTAACGATTTGCACCATCGTTACCTCATCGTCTACGAGCATGACTTTGGCCATGGGTGTGAGCGTACGGAAAAGTTGAATTTGGGAAAGCTGAAAGTAGAATTCCGGCCGGCGTTCAGTTTTCAACTTTCCGCTTTCAACTTTCGCCAATGGCCCTAGATTTTCCGAAGATGCTGGGCACGAAGGACAACCCCGCCACACCGGCCAAGCCGCGCTTCAGTGGTGCGCATTGGCAGGATATTGTCCAGCCCCTGCAACCATTCCTGGATGCGGTGGTCGGACACTTGGAGACCCAGGTCGAGCAGTTCGATCCCGAGATCGCGGCCTACACGCGGTACGCGTTGACCAATCAGGGCAAGCATCTGCGACCGGTCTTGATGGCCTTGAGTGGTCGTTCGGTGGGGGAAACCACCGAGGACCACGTGAAGGTGGCGACCATCGTCGAAATGATTCACTTGGCCACGCTCGTGCACGACGATGTGATGGACGAGGCGCAGCTGCGGCGCAAACGTCCCACCCTGGCGGCAAATTGGGGCAACCAGATCTCCGTGCTCGTGGGGGATTGTCTTTTTGCCCACGCCCTTACCTTGGCGGCGAGTTTCCCGACGCCGGTGATCTGCCGGATGGTGGCACAGGCGACCAACACGGTTTGCAGCGGCGAAATACTGCAGACGCATCGTCAGCTGAATTTTGAGGTGAGTCGCGACGAATATTTCAAGGTCATCTCGATGAAGACGGCCGAGTTGTTCGGCGTGGCCTGCGAACTTGGCGGCATGCTCGCCGGCGGTACTGACTCCGAGACGATGCAACTCCGCAAGTACGGCATGGCACTGGGCACGGCCTACCAGATTTACGACGATTGTGTGGACGTTTTCGGCGACGAAGACAGCGCCGGCAAATCGCTAGGTACGGACATTGCGAGCGGCAAGATGACGCTGCCGACCCTGATTCTGCTCGATATCGTCAATGAAGCGGAACGCGCCAAGATCCAGGATTGGATCCGCAACTGGCGCCCGCACCACTTCGAACGTATCGCCGAGATGATGCACCAGAAAGACATTCTGCGGCAGTCGCAGCGGGTGATCTGGGACTTTATTGCCCAAGCGGACGCCGCCTTGAATGAACTGCCTCAGGCGGATGGCACAAAAGCCCTCTTGGCACTGGCAAATTTCCTGGGACGCCAGACACTTGCCTTGGGAGGCGAATAAGACGACCGCATGGCTGACGTTGCGAGGGAAGGCGTGCAGGGTAGGTTGGAAAAAGCTTCCGATCGTGAACTCGTCGATTGGTCACGGGAGGAGGACATGGCGGCCTACGACGAACTGATCCGTCGTTACCAGGAACGCGTTTATTCCACCGTCTACAACATGACGTCGAATCACGAGGACGCCGCCGATCTCGTGCAGGAGGCCTTCGTCAAGGCATGGCAGGCCTTGAAACGCTTCAAGGGGGATTCGAGCTTCTATACTTGGATCTACCGGATCGCGGTCAATCGCACGCTTAACTGGCTCAAAGCCAAGAAGAACCGCATCCGCAAGCTGAGCTTGAACGATCTGGATTCCGGCGCCGAGAACGACCCGGAACTGGTGGCGCTCATTTCCCATCAGACCCCGCGTCGGGCGGCGAATCTTTCGGAGCTGCAAATAAAATTGAACGAGGCCCTGCAGCGCCTGTCAGAAGCACACAGAACGGTTGTGGTTCTGCATGATATCCAAGGTCTGCCGCATGACGAGATTGCGGAGATCATGGAGTGCAACCCAGGCACGGTTCGCACGAGATTATTCTACGCGCGACAACAGATGCAGGGGATCTTGGCCGACTATCTTTGAATGCCCTATGAACGACGATTCTGAAAACTTCGACGAGTTGAAGCGCCTGTTGGCTCTCAAACGCCACGAGACCCCGCCTCCCGGTTTCTATCAGGGCATGCCGGGGCGCGTGCTGAACCAGATTGAGTCCGAGAAGGAATCCTCGGCGACCAGTTTGTGGAGCCAGTTGATGGAGTCCTTTCGTTTGCGTCCGGCCTTTTCCGGTGCCTTTGCCATGGGGCTTTGTGCGCTCCTGATGGTGGCAGTCTATTATCGCCCTCAATCCGGTACGAATCCGGAAGGTGTGGCATCAGATCCGAGAGGGCAGATGGTTGCGGACAATCCTTTTACCTCGACGAACTTGAATCAGACCTCACCGCCCTCGGGTATGTTTGATCCGACGCTTGGTCCCGGCGTTCAACGCGCCTCTCAGACCAACACCACTCCGAAACGCTAAGCTCCGTTCGGCTGCCAGCTCAACGCTTGCGATGCATCACGATCGGGTTCTCCACCCGGCCTTGCTGGTTGACCCAGTTCAGGAAGCCACTCTTGATCTTGGCATCGCCCTTCACCTTCACGTTCTTTCCTTCGAGCGAAAGCGTCAGCGTATTGTCGTCCTTGGCGCTCCAACTACCGGTGGCAATCGTCTTCAAGGAACCCCGTTTGGCACGCGGCGGTGCCATGCGATTGGCGATCATGGAATAGAGACCAGCGAAGCTGACCATGCCGCCGGCTGAGCACTTGAGATAGGCAACCCCGTCCGGAGCCAGGGTAAGCTCGATGTCCTTGAAAGATTGTCCGTAGATCGGCATGCGGGTGAGATAGGAAGCACGGATATCACGGGGGTATTTCTGCCCGAAATCCCGGAAGGAGCGGTTGAGATTGATCTCCCATTTGCCAACGTGCGGTTCCTCGCCGTAACGCGTGGTTTCGCCCGTCTCGATAAACTGATCGAGATCGGCGAAGTCGATGTCCTCGACCAGAAACATGAAGTCACTGTTGTCCATCAAACTGACTCCGTAGGGATGGCCGACGATCTTGCCCATACCGGCCTTCCCGGTGATCAGGCTGGCGAACTTCGCCACCTCTGCACCGTCGGCAGTGGAGGTGATTTCCTCACCTTCCTTCTCCCAGATGGTCTTCTCCTCGGTCAACACGTAGAACTGGGGATACTCCGCCAGAAACTCCTGCACGTCCGCATTGTGATAGATCGTCGCGATAGTGTCGGTCTTCTTGAACAGCTCCGAGGTATCCGGCGCGAGCGCGGCGGCGATTTTGTCGAAGCCGGTGGAACTCAGGTCGGTGCGGGCCTTGCTCATCACGCCGTAGAGAAACGGGTCGTCGTCCGTCTGGAACTGCACGGTGATGTAGCCGGCGATGTAAATCGGCACGCTGATAATCGACAGCAACACGCAGCCATTGGCGATGCCCAGCGCCAAACCGACATTGGTGTCCATACGCTCGAAGCGCATCTTGGCGTCTTCCTTCGCGCGGTATTGGAAGAAGAGATTGACCTTCATGTACACGCCTTGGGCAAGCGCGTTCATGAGGAGAAAGAGGGCGACGTAGACCACGCAGGGGGTCAGCCAGAAGACTGTGATTGGATTGCGGATGCCCACGGTGTCCATCATCGGTGCCACGATCGGTACTAGGTAAATCGTCGCGACGTATGAAATGATGGCGCCAATCATCGAGACGCCCATGCGGATCGAGCCGATCTGCCGACCGAGCGCGCCGAGACCGGCAACGAGCACTACTCCGAGAATCCAAATTGTCATGGGCGCGGATTATTGCGGGCCGAATTCAAAAAGCACGCAAAAAACCGGGATTAATCGGAGTTTCTGCGGGTTTTAGCCCAAGGAATCAAAAATACGGATCTGCGGGCTGAAGAATGGGCGCTTCCGGAGTTCAGCGAGAGTCAACCAATCTCCTTTTGGTCGCGTATTTCCCTCAAGATTCACGCGATAGACGGTTTGGCGAAAGCGATACCGGGTGACGGAATGCTCGAAGCGATCGATGCGGATCGGCTTCGCCCTGATCGAAAACAGCTCGCGGCAAACTTCGGCTGGCTTGGCCTTGGATTCAGTCGTTTCGAGATTCGGGAATTCCCAGAACCCCTCATTGATGACGCCTTTCGGGCGGCGGCGAATCAGGTAACGACCACCGTCGGCCAGCACGATCGTGGTAAATTCGCGACTGGTCGTGGTTGCCCGAGGAGACCGATACGGCAGCTCGTTGATGCGATCGGTGGCTTTGGCCATGCAGGCATCGCTGAGGGGGCACTCCTCGCAATTCGGTTGGGTCGGCTGACAGACGGTCGCACCCAGCTCCATCAATCCCTGGTTCAACGCCGATCGCTTGCCGGCGAAGGTCACACTCTTCGCTTTGGCCGCGCCTCGTCCGCAGTTGGAAACGTAGTCTGCGGCCAGGGACCACAGTGCGTCGTTGATCGCCTTTGATTTCGGATCTCCTTCGATGCCGTGAAGGCGCGTGAGCACGCGGATGACGTTGCCGTCGAGGATGGGGCGGGCCTGATTGAAGGCGATGCTCGCGATGGCACCAGCGGTGTAGCGCCCGATGCCGGTGAGTTTCTGGATCTCCTTGTGGCCAGATGGGAATTCGCCTTCGTGACGCGCCATGATTTGGTGGGCACCTTTTTGGAGATTGCGACAGCGTCGATAGTAACCGAGGCCCTCCCAGAGTTTGAGAATCGTAGATTCCTTGGCACGGGCGAGTTTGGCGACGGTGGGCAGGCGTTTCATCCAGCGATTCCAGAACGGGATCACGGTCTTCACCTGCGTCTGTTGCAGCATGATCTCGGAAACCCAGATCGCGTAGGGATCCAAGGTGTGCCGCCAAGGAAGATCACGGGCGTTGGAGAGGAACCACTTGACGACACGCGGCGCGAGTTCGGTCGCCTTGGGAATCGGTGGCATCAGACGGCCTCGGCCTTGGGGGGCAGGGGAGAGAATTCGTCGGCATGGTAAGAACTGCGCACCATCGGTCCGCTGGCGACGTGCACAAATCCCATGGCCTCGGCGCCCTGTCGGTATTCGTCAAACTTCTCTGGCGGAATAAATTCGGCCACCGGCAGGTGCTGACGCGTCGGCTGCAGGTACTGGCCGAGTGTGAGAATGTCGCAATTAGAAGCGCGAAGATCCTTCATCGCGGTAAACACCTCGGCCTCCGACTCGCCCAGTCCAAGCATCATGCCCGATTTGGTGTAAAGGGTATCTCCGGCGCGGTCTTTCACCTTCTTCAACACGGCGAGCGAGCGATCGTAGGAAGCCCGGTGCCGCACATCGGGAGTCAGACGACGGACAGTTTCGAGGTTGTGATTGAAGATCTCGGGTTTGGCCGCGAGGACGCGATCGATCTGTTCGTCGCGATCGTTGAAGTCCGGTGTAAGCACTTCGATGACGATACCCGGATTGGTGCTGCGCACGGCTTCGATCGTGCGTTGCCAATGTTGAGAGGCGCCATCCTCGAGATCGTCCCGGGCGACGGCGGTGATCACCACGTGCTTCAGGCCCATGCGCCGCGTCGCTTCGGCCACGCGTTCCGGTTCGTCATCTTCCAGCGGCATCGGCTTGAGTGTGGATACGGCGCAAAAACGACAGGCGCGCGTGCAACGATCGCCACCGATCATGAAAGTCGCCGTTCCCTTGCTCCAGCACTCCCAGTGGTTTGGGCACTTGGCGCTTTCGCAAACGGTGTGAAGGCGTAAATCCTCCAGCAGATTGCGGGTCTCGCCGAAAGCCGGGCTGGTGGGCAATTGCAGCCGCAGCCATTCGGGTAGTCGTTTGCGGGGCGGGGCTTCAGACATTGTCAGCCGTTGAATTGTTTCCAAAACTCCTCGAGTTCGTCCGTGCCGAAGTCGGCCAGAATCTCGCCGTCGACCTCGATGCAGGGAGCCATGCTCTGGCCGGTAAGCCGGACCATCTCCTCATACGCCCCGCGGTCGCTGGTGACGTCGAGTTCCTCGAAGCTGATGTTGCGCTGCTTGAGCCAATCTATGGCTTCGTGGCACCAGCCGCAAAAAGGCTTGATGAAGAGTCTGACGGATTCCGGTTTCATGTCGTCGTTGCGCGCGGAGTATTTCGGCATTTCGAATCTCGCGCAACCATCCCGTGTGACAATTGAGCGGTTGACTGGTAAAAGTCGCGCAGTAACCTGCCCAGAGACGTTTTGCCCACCATGGTTCGCCGCCCGATTCAACTGCTCATTCTCCTGTTCCTGCTCGGGACATCGCTGTCCGCTGATACGATCATCTTGCGGAACGGCAAGAAGAAGACGGGTGATATTCTTCACATGGATGCCCGCACGCTCACGTTGCAGGTGGATGACTTCCTCCAGATCAAACTCCACCGCGCGCACATCCGCGAGATCATCACCAATCGATCCGGGATTTACACGATGCCGGTCAAGGCCGCGGTCACCGAAACAAGTCCGAGCTCCGAAACTGTGGAATCGGTGCCGGGAACCACCGTGGCAGAACCGCCGCCGCCGGTCGGATTCCAAGTGCCCGCTCCGGTGCTGCTCAACCGGGCCGATTTCCGACCGCGGACGACCGATGGCGGGGATTCGGACGGCAAGATGATCGGCGCTGATGGCAAAATGCTGTCGGACCATTTCATTTATGCGCGGGACTCCGGTTACTTTGCCCGCAAGGTGCGTGACGGCATGATCCGCACGACGCAACCGGATGCCGTCGACCGTTTGAGTGCCTTGCGTTATCTCGCCAATGAAATCGCCACGGTTCGTCACCTGAAGGAGGACATCGAGTCTGGTATCATGCTTGAAAGCCGCGGGCGGACTCAGGAGAAGTTGACCGACACCTACGCCCGCTTTCGTCGCGAGTCCGAAAAATACACGACTAAGTACGAGGAAGACCCGATGCAGGCCGAGGAGTTTCCCTTGGCACAATGGATCGCCGGGCTCGTGAGTGCGGTGCGGACTTACAATTTGGCCCGCGACCACCTGAAACTGCACGAGCGCTTGAGCATTCGTTCCCGCGTGGACCTCAGCGGCGGCAACAATCAGCGCGGACGGATGTTGCGCTGGCGGATGAAGATCGCGATCAAGCAGATGGAACAGGCACGAGGTGAGTTGACGCGACGGTTCCGTTATTTCTTTGATGTCGGCCGTCTTCCCGAGGAACCGAATCCGCAGATGGAGCAGGTCTGGGTGGTCGCGCACGAAGAGGCGATTCTATTCCCCTACAAGAAGGTGGAAGGCACGCCGGTGGCTCGTGGTATTCGGCAACATTACGATCAGAGTGATATCACCGTCGGCAAACCGGTGCTGGTGGCGATGGACCAGGTGGTGGAATACCTCCAGCGCAAGACGATCAAATTGCCTGCCGTGAACGAGGACGATCAGGAGATGGAGGTGGACATTGTCGAGGTGGAAATCGAGGACGCGATTTCCTCCAGGTACGACTCCAAGAAACGGAATCCGAGAACTTATCTTCGTGGCTGGATGCTGGCCGACCGGGTTCGGGTCGTGTCGCGATAGCCAAGATGAGCAAGACCTTGATTCTTTTTCGGCACGCCAAGTCCGACTGGGATTCGGACAATGGTACCGACCACGATCGTCCCTTGGCCACGCGGGGCGTCAAGGCGGCCGCGGCAATGGGCAAGTTTCTCGCGGAGGTCGGTCATCTTCCCGAACTCGCGATCAGTTCAACTGCGCTCCGCGCCATGACCACGTTGAAACTCGCGAAGGAGGCTGGCAATTGGCCATGCGAAACCCGCTTGGACAAGAGCCTCTACAACACCGATCCCTCAGCGGTGATGCGCTATATCGCGGCGCTTCCGTCGGATGTGCAATCGGTGATGCTGGTCGGACATGAAACCACGTGGTCGGAACTCACCGCGCTGTTGACCGGAGGAGGGAACGTAAGATTTCCCACCGGCGCGATGGTGCGGATGGATTTCGCCGCGGAGACTTGGGCTTCCGTGCAACCGAATTCGGGTGAACTCGTGTGGTTCGTGCCACCCCGCTTCGTCACCGAGGGGCAGTTGAAACTCTGATCCGACCGGTTGGAGCAATCCGACCGATCAACTTTCGGGAAGGTGCTTCTTCACCTCCGCCAGCAGTTCGGTGGGACTGAAGGGCTTGGTGACGAAATGTTCGGCGCCGGATTCCTCGGCTTCGGTGCGGGTGAGGGTCTGGCCTTTGGCGGTGAGCATGATCACCGGGATGCCCTTGGTGGTATCGTCTTTTTTCAACTCGGCCAAGGCGGTGAGTCCGTCCATTACCGGCATCATCACGTCCATCACGATGAGGACCGGGATTTCGGTCCGCGCCTTCTCCACGGCTTCCTGCCCGTGCTTGCAGGGAATGATCTCGCAACCGGTCTTCTTGAGTGTCATTTGCAGCAGGCGCAGGGAATAGGTCTCGTCGTCGGCTATGAGTATCTTCGCCATCTTGCTATCCTTGGAATTGATTGTTGGCCAACACGAGAAAGGTTAGATCATCGGTCGCCGCCGCGTCACCGACAAAACCCTTTACGGTATTGTGCAGCCCTTCTTTCAGGTCAGCTGCGGATTGCGGGGAGGCCTGTTTCCACCACGCTTCGAATGCGTCGTCGCCCCACAGATCGCCGTTCGTGTTGCGGGCCTCGGTGACACCGTCGGTGTAGAGGATCAAGCGGCTGCCGGGCTTCAACTCGAAACGGTTGTCGGCGAATTCGAGGTCTTTCAAGATGCCAATTGGCGGGGCGTCGGCCTCGATGGTTTGAAAATCGCCGGTGACAGGATTGCCGACGAGCAGGGGACAATGCCCGGCACTGGCACAGGCTCCGAATTGGCCGTCGGGATCAATGTAGACCAACTGCACGGTGATGAACATGTCCACCCGATCGAGATCATCAAAGAGAAGACTGCTTGCTCGTTGGAGGAGTTCAGCGGGGCGGGCGGCAAGTTCGCGTTGCGAGCGGAGGACGGTGCGGAGGATCGCCGAGAACATCGCAGCAGGGACCCCTTTCCCCATCACGTCGGCGATCGTCAGCAGCAATCCGCCATCGGGTGTGGCGACAGCATCGTAAAAGTCGCCGCCCACATGACGCGCGCTTTGATAGAAACCATCGAGGGAGAAATTCTCCAACTCCGGCAGGGTCTTCGGGAGGAGGGAAAGCTGGATGTTTGCCGCAATCTCCAGTTCGCGGGAGACGACCTTGGACTTGATCTGTTCGTCCTGGTAACGGGCGTTGAGAATCTGGAGGGCGAGGAAATCCGAAAAAGTGTGCAGCACGTTGACCTGTCCGGCACTGAGCGGTTTCTGGTCGCGGATTGCCCCGACGGACAAGGTGCCCACGAGATCTTCGTTGAGATAGAACGGGTGGACGACAGCGCTCTTCGTGTCGGAGAAGACGGCGAGAGGTTCGTCTTCCTGGAATCCGTCGTCGCTGTCGATCCAGGTATCCTGGCGAGCCGCGGCCGATTGAAGTTCGAGTGAGCCCTCGCGGCTGCCGCTGATCTTGAGCGGTTCGAAACTGAGGTCGCGCGAGGCGGAGAATTGTACCAGTTCGTCGCTGCCTTGTTTGATCCGCAGGAGATACCAATCGGATTCCGTGATCTTCAGTAGGTGGTCGAGAATCATGTGGGCAAACTCATCGAGGTTGCGTTGTTTGCTCAACTCCTGGCTGAACTTGAAGATCGCGGCCAGACTTTCGTAGCTGGACGAGAGTTCTTCGGTCATCCCATCGAGCGCCTCGTCAAGTTCCGCGATCTGTTGCTGGAGCTGTTCCTTTTCTTTGTCCTCCTTGAAATCCTCCGCGCTGAAAGTCTTGGTGCCGGAATCAGCGCGTTCCTTGCGCAGCACCAGGCAATTGGCTCCGCGTCCTTTGAGGTAGTACACCTGGTCACAGATCTGTTCGATCAGGAATAATCCGCGGCCGCCTTCGCTCAGGTCGTCCGGCAACTCCACCGTGTCCGGATAATCAAAACCCGGCGTGAAATCCGTGATGCGCACCTCGGCGAAGTTTGCGTCGAGGTGAACGTCCATCTGAAACTTGTCGTCCTCCTCCGTGGTATTGCCGTGTTCGGCGACGTTGTTGGTGGACTCGACGATGGCCAGTTCCCAAGCATCCAGATCTTCCTCTTCAATGCCGGCGTCCTTGAGAAACTTGCGGACACGAACGGAGGCGGCGCGGGCGGCGTCGAAGGTGGCCATCACCTCGAAACGCAGGCTCGCGGCGGGCGTGCATTTGAAGCCCGACTCGTTCACTGCTCGTGTCGCTCAGGAACGAACGATCTCGAAGATGCGATGCATGCGGGTCAATTCAAGGACCTGCGTGGCCACCGGGGTGGGGTTCACGAGGCGCACGCTGCCGGACTTGCTCGTCATGGTCTTGTGGAGGGATATCAGCGTGCCGAGGCCGGAGCTGTCCAGGAAGCTTGTTTCGGAGAGGTCGAAGTCAATGGTCTGGTGCGCGTCGTTCAGGGCGGCGCGCACATCATCGCGAACCTGGGCGGCATTGCCGGCGGCCAGTTCCACGATTCCGGAGACGGCGAGGGTCTCTCCTTGGTCGTCGATGTTCATAACAAATTCGCTTTCTGTCGGTTGGTTTCCGGACGGGTTCAATTTCCCGGCAAATCAGTCTTAGTGCAAGAGTCGAGTGGGGTCCGGGTCAGGATTCGAGTGAATCCTTCAGTCGCAACACCGCTTGTTCCAAGGCGCCATGGGCGGTGTCGTATTCTTCCTCGATCTGGGAGATGCCCGCGTTCGCCTGGTCGCGTTCGCCCTTTTCTGCGAACTCCTCCACGGTCCGGGCGCGGTTGACGAGCC
>JBMYQZ010000011.1:18157-22011 GCA_049601855.1 Limisphaerales bacterium
GAAGATGCCGGCGGCCCCTTTCAACGAGTGCGCGGCCCGTTCCAACTGTTCCGTGGTGCCGGAGTCGCCGGCCTGCTTCAGTTCTGCGATCATGTCCGGAACGTCCTTCATGAAAGACTCGGCCATCTCGATGACCCCTTCGGGCTCCAAGGCTTCGCAAAGCTCCTGGATCGCCGCTTCAGCCGCAGCGATGGTCTGGCGACGCCGGACTTTGCCGGCTTCATCGTCGATGGAAATCTCCGTACGACCCCGGACCAAGGCGCGTTGCAAGGCATCGGGCCGGACCGGTTTGGAGATGTAGTCGTCCATGCCCACTTCCAGACACTTTTCCTTGTCCCCGACCGTGGCGTTCGCAGTCATCGCCAGGATGCGCGTGCGATGGCCGTCTTCACCGTAGGCTTCTTCCTCGTAGTCACGAATGCGACGGGTTGCCTCGAGTCCATCCATCTCGGGCATCTGCACGTCCATGAGGATGAGATCATATGCTTCGCGTTGCACCGCCTTCAGGGCTTCCGCACCGTTCTCGGCGATGTCGGCGTGATAGCCCATCTGCTTGAGCGTGAGGATCGCCAGTTTCTGGTTGGTGAGATTGTCCTCGGCGAGGAGAATCTTCAGCGGGATGCGGTCGCCCAACGAGGCGTCCATCAAGGAACTGCCCGCGATCGTCGTGAGTTTGGAAGCGCTGCCTTCGCAGGTGATCTCGATGATACAATTGAAGAGGAGAGATTGATGCACCGGCTTGTTGATCACCGCGCGACAACGCTCGCCGAGAATTTCGCGAATTCCCGCTTCATCACCGACGGCGCCCATCATGACCACGGGGATGCCTTTTTCGTTGGAAGGAACTTGTGCGTGGCGGACGACGAATTGTTGGCCTTCGTCGTTGAGCAACGAGGCATCGAAGAGCATGAGATCCATCTGGTTCTCGGTGATGAGTTTGTCGGCCTCGGAGATGGTCGCGGCCCGGAAGGGGGTCATGGCCCAGGACTTCAGGCTGGAACTGAGCTGCGCGAGGGAACTGCTGTTGTCGTCGACCACGAGCACCTTGCGGCCATTGGCATCGGCCTTCTGCAGTTCCCAAGGTTCGGGTTTTTGAGATTCCTCGGCGGGGATTTGAATCGTGAACTGAAAATCGGATCCGGATCCCTCTTCGCTTTCGACCCAGATGCGCCCCTTCATAAGCTCGCAGAGGCGGCGGCAGATCACCAGCCCGAGACCGGTGCCTCCGTACTTGCGGGTGATGGAGGAGTCGACTTGGCTGAAGGGTTTGAACAGTTTTTCCCGCCGATCCTTGGGGATGCCAACACCGGTGTCTTTCACATGGAAGTGCAGTTCCCAGATCTGCTGGTCATCGATGGTCTTTGTTTGCCGGCCACTGACGCGACAACTGATTTCACCGTGATCGGTGAACTTCACCGCGTTGCCACAAAGGTTCACGATGATCTGGCGAATCCGGGTCACGTCGCCGACGAACCACGAAGGCAGGTCCGCGTCGAAGATGCCGATCACCTCAAGCTTCTTGCGCGCCGCCTGCGCCGCGATGAGGTCGAGCGTCTCCTCCACGCACTGGCGCAATTCGAAGGAGATGTGTTCCATTTCCATGCGGCCGGATTCGATCTTGGAGAAATCGAGAATGTCATTCAGCAGCGTGAGCAGGGATTCGCCGGAACTCTGGATGGTCTCCGTGTAATCGTGCTGCTGGCTGGTCTGCTTGGTGCTGAGCAGAAGATTGGTGAAGCCGAGGATGCCGTTCATTGGCGTGCGGATCTCGTGACTCATCACCGCGAGAAATTCGCTCTTGGCCTTGTTCGCGGTTTCGGCGTCGTCCTTTGCCTTGCCCAATTCTTCGGCGGCGCGCTTGCGTTCCGTGATGTCACTTTGAACGGCGACGTAATTGACGATGTTGCCCTCGGTGTTGCGCACGGGTTGCATCTCGAGCGAAGACCAGAAGTCGTTGCCATCCTTGCGATACTGAATGAGTTCTTCGGTGAAACCGTGACCGGACTTCACCTCGTCGCGAATGTGCTTGGCCGCGACGGCATCCGTATTCTCTCCTTCGAGCGTGTCGATCAGCCGTTTCCCTTCCACGTCGTCGAGTTCATAGCCGGTGATGCGCTGGAAGCTGTCGTTCACCCATTCGATGCGCCCCTCGGCGTCCATGATGACGACCGAGTTGTGGGTGCGGCCGGCGACGAGCGCCAACTTGCGGGCCTCGGCCTCGCTGTTTCGAAGACTCGCCTCGGTCTCCACTCGCTTGAGCCGATCGACGAGCAACTGCTCCGCCATCCAGTCGAAACTCTTGGCGAGATCGCCAAGCTCATCCTTGCGTTTCGAACGAACGCGATATTCGAGCTCGTTGGCCGCAAAGCGTTGGGTGGCTTCGACCAGTCCCGTGAGCGGCTTCACGAGACTGCGCGCGAAGAGCAGGGCGGGGATCGCGCAGAGACAGAAGGATAGGAAGGCGGTCTTGAGTCCACGGATCAGGCTGGCCTGCACTTCGTTGTAGAGTTCCGTCACCTGAAGATTGCCCTGCAGGATGGCCACGACCTGATTTTTGCCATCGTAAATGGGCGCGATCGCGGAGATCCACGTGCCCCATTCATCCGTGTAGATGCCCGTCACGGTCGAATCCCCGTTGAAACCGGCCCGCTGCTGCGGCATGGCCGTTTCTTTCCGGGTTTTGCCGACGAAGAAATGTCCCGAACGATCGCGGGTGGTCATGACGGCGTATTCCATTTCCAACGAGGATTCGTCGGCCCGCCGAAAGACGAAGACCGGGTTGTCTCCGCTCGTGGGATTTTTGCCCCGTGCCTGCAGGGCCGCCTTGATGATCTCGCTCGTGGCAATGAACGATTCTTCGGCGTCATCCTGAATCGTCTTGATCTGGTCGCCGTCGAGTTGTGGCGCGAGTTGATTGACGAAATCAGAAAGTTCGCGGCGATACTCCCCTTCGATCTGCTCCTTGCCCGTGCGGTAATTCACATAAGTCGTGACCACCACCGGTACAAAAACCAGCAGCGAGAAGAAGACGAGAATTCGAATGTAAATGCTGATCCGTGGCATCTGTCACGTCCGCTCGCAAGACCCGGGCAGCCTATCGGCCCTCCGAGTGAAACCCAACCTGAATCTTGCCGGGGCGTGCCGGTGGTCTATCGTGCACCTGATTGGAAGCTGATGAGTGCGCGATGTGCCATGGTGGTTTGTCGGTTGGCTCGCCTGGTCGGATGTTCGGATCAACCGGGGCCCCACAGGGGCGAAAGCGATTTGGAAAAGTATCAAGTTTACTCCAATATGATCGCGGAGTTCGCCGCGTCCAGATCAGAGGATTATGAGATGTTCTCCTCGAACCTTAATGAAAGTTTGGGCCGCGACTTCATGGCCAAGATTTTCGCGACTGCCTTTCGGTCCCACCTGACCATCACCGAGCCGCTCGATTGTCAGGCCTTTACCAATCGCTATGGTTATATGATGGGAATGCCGACGTCCGCTCGCCGTATTTATACGGCCTCTTCGAGTGTGGGGATGGCTGGACGAGCCAGTCGGTATCGCTTTGACGCGCCCGTGGCCGACCATGTCGCTTACTTCGAACGATTGATTGATACCAACAAACTCACTGCTGTGGAGCCCGCGCGGATCACGTTCCTTCCCCGCACACACATCACGAACAGCCCGAATCCGATCGACCGGGCAGCATTGGCGGGAGACATGGTGCTAACCAATCTGACGTGGTTCGACGTGGAAACGATCTCCAAGGGGCTTCATGGATCTGGTCCACCTCAAGGACTTGGGCGACTGTGGGCCGATATGGCAGAAGGACGCGTCTATTACTACTGGACCGACTGAGCACTTGGCGC
>JBMYQZ010000012.1:0-21951 GCA_049601855.1 Limisphaerales bacterium
ATGGTTCTTTCCCAGCGGTTCCATTGCGTTTCGTTCCGGCAACTACAAGATTCACACCAAGACGAAGGTCCGCTCCTCCAATCCCGATACCCGCAGACGTGAACCGATGGAAACCCACGACCCTCCCCTGCTCTACGACCTTTCCAAGGACCTCGGCGAACAAAACAACATCGCCACCACTCATCCTGATACCGTGAAACGTCTCCTGTCCGAAATGAACGCCTTCAAGAACGGTCGCTAATTCCTCTTCCTGCCATGCAACTCCTCCTCCTCGTCATCTTCACACTCGCAACTCTCTCTCTCGGTGCGAAGCAACCCAACTTCATATACATCCTTGCCGACGACCTCGGCTACGGTGACCTCGGCTGCTACGGCCAGAAAACGATCAAGACGCCCAATCTTGATCGTTTGGCGAAGGAAGGCATGCGCTTCACCCGTCACTACGCAGGCTCCACTGTCTGCGCTCCCTCGCGTTGCGTCTTGCTCACGGGGCTGCACACCGGCCATGCCCGTATCCGGGGCAATGGTCCAGGACAACTGAAACCAACCGATGTCACTTTCGCCCGCGTTCTCCAGGAGAACGGCTATGCCACCGGCTGCTTCGGCAAGTGGGGTGTCGGCAATCCCCCGCCTCTGAACGACCCGGCCGTGCATGGCTTCGACGAATTCTACGGCTACGTGAACATGTATCACGCCCACAACTACTACCCCGAATGGCTCGTGAAGAATGGGAAGAAAGTCGCTCTCCGCAACCAGACCTACGCTGACTGGAAAGAGAAACGATTTGGCTCACGCGAAGGCGCCGGCGTCGCTGAAAAGGCTGTGGACTACGCCCCGCAACTCATCGCCGATGCCGCTCTGGATTTCATCCGCGAGAACCACGAGCAACCCTTCCTCCTCTACTACGCCCTCAACATCCCGCACGCCAACAACGAAGCCACCCGCGACGACCGCGCGATTGGTCACGGCATGCGTGTCCCGGACTGGGGCGGGTTCAAGAACCGCAACTGGCCCGCCGAGGAAAAGGGTTTTGCCCAGATGATGCACTACATCGACCGTGACGTGGGCAACATCATCAAACTCCTCAAGCAATTCGGCATTGATGACAACACCGTCGTCATGTTCAGCAGCGACAATGGCCCGCACCAGGAAGGCGGCCACAAGATGGAATACTTCGATTCCAACGGCTCGCTGAAAGGCATGAAGCGCGACCTCTACGAGGGCGGCATCCGCGTCCCCTTCATCGCCCGTTGGCCCGGCACCATCGGGGCCGGCAAGACCAGCGCCCACATCTCCGGCTTTCAGGACATCTTCCCCACCTTCTGCGACCTCGCCGGCATCAAGCCACCCAAGACCGACGGCATCTCCCTTGCCCCACTATTGACCGGCAAGGGCAAACAGAAGAAACACCCACACCTCTACTGGGAATTTTACGAACGCGGCGGACGCCGCGCCGTTGTGAAGGGCAACCTCAAGGCCGTGCAGGTCAACATGATGCGAAACCCCAACGCCCCGATCGAGGTCTACGATCTTTCAAAAGATCTGGGTGAGGAAAACAACATCGCCGCCCATCACCAAGATTTCGTCACGCAAGTGAATCGAATCATGAAACGCGAGCACCGCGATTGACCCGCATCACTTCGATCGGTGCAACGCAGCGACCAGGTTCTGTGTCTCCATTGGCGGGCCGATGTGCAGGGTAATGAATCCGCCGGGAACCGGTTCTCTCACCACCGGCACGCTCAAAACCTTGCCATCAACCTCGATAGCAATGCGTTCACCGACCGCCTTCGTGGTCAGGTCGCGTAGATGTCTGGCCGTCGGCTCAGCCAGCTCGATTCCAAGATCTCCCCCCGTCGCGGACTCGATCACAAATGCGTCCTTCAACACTGGGTAAATTCCCTCGTCTCCGGCCCGGCCGCCTCCTGCACGTGATAAAACTTCAGATTCGTTGCCGTCCAGGGGCGCGAATTCAATCCGCAACCTCCCAACAAGACACCCAACACGAACAGTAGCAACCAACGCCCGCAAAGCCTCATATCTTGACCACTTCTCCCGTCGCCGCACTCTTCTCCGCCGCCAAACAAGCACGCACCGCTTCGCGGGATTCTTCCGCGGTGATGATGCTCGGTTTCTCTCCGTTCGCCACGCACTGGACGAAATAGGAAAGTTCCTCGCGAAGCGCACCGCGGAGTTCGCCGTGAATCTCAGGCCAATACGTGGTGTCAGGACAACGGGAGCCATCCTTGTCCACGATCATCAGGTTCGGATGGGTATCGTGGATGGACACGGAACCTTCCGTGCCAACAACCTCGAGACGCTCGTCGATCTGAAACGGCGTCGTGTCCGGCAGACACCACACGGATTCAAGGATGCAGGACGCGCCGTTTTCCAGACGATACATCACCTGCCCAAGATCGGGATTGGCATGATCTCGAAATTGCACGGTCTGCGCGTAGGCCGAGACTGCTTTCGACTCGCTGAACCAGAACATCAGATCCGTATCATGCACGCAGTCACCAATGATCGGACCGATCTTGTCGAGCACGGACGCGCCGACCCATTGTGGCAGATTGCGCCGGGCATACATGGAAATGATCTTGCCGATCTTGCCATCGGCAATCGCCTGCTTGGCGGCGGCGTAACGCGGATTGAAACGACAGATGTGGCCGACCATGAACGAGCCAGAGGCAGCGTTGACCGCGTCCACGATCGTGTCGCAATCCTCAACGCTTGAAGCCATGGGTTTTTCGAGAAACACGTGTTTGCCCGCCTCCAGGGCGGCGACCGTGGGCGCCACATGCTGGTCCCACATCGTCACGATACTCACCGCTTCCAGCTCCGGATCCGCCAGCATTTCGTGATAGTCCGTGTACGACTTGGTCGCCCCGAACTTGTCCGAAAGCTCCTTCAGTCGCGGTTGCGTGCGCGTGCACAACGAATGAAGTTCCACGTTGGGAATGGCCGCGAGCGCTTCCAGATGACGCTCACCAAACCAACCGAGACCGATGACACCGTATTTGACTGTCTTCATAGGAATGCGCGGATAGTGAACCTAAGCCGACCAGATGCAAACTCGAACAGACTACTCCTTCAACAACGCGGCAAGCACCTTCCAAACGTTCTTCGCCACCCGTTCATGCCCCTTGGCGTTGGGATGAATCAGATCCGGCAGATTCATCTCCGGCTGGGCACCAACGCCCTCCAGCAGGAATGGAATCAGCGCGACCTTCTTCTCCTTCGCTATCGCCGGAAACATCTGGCGATACTTCTCGGTGTAATCCTTGCCCATGTTCGCGGGCATCTGCATGCCGGCCAGCAGAATCTTGATGTTCGGATATTTCTTGCGCGCCCGGTCGATGATCCCCTCGAGATTCTTACGCGTGATTGTCGGGGTGATGCCACGCAATCCGTCGTTGCCGCCGAGTTCGATCAACAACACGTCCACCTTGCGCTTGAGCACCCAGTTGATGCGGCGCGATCCACTCGCGGTCGTGTCACCGCTGACCGAAGCATTCACAATCTTGAACGGAAGTTTCTCGGCGTCCAATTGCCGCTGCAACCGGGCCGCAAACGAAGCCTCCTCCGGAACACCGTAGCCCGCACCAATGCTATCTCCAAGAATCAGAATGGTCTGGGGATCAGCCGCGCTGACAACAGGAATAAGGAACGCCCAAACAACCGCCAGCAACGGCAGGAGAAACTGCCGTTTCATTTCGCGACCTTGGCCTTCGCCTCGGCTTTGGCCGGCGCCGGCTTTTTCTTGGACTCGGTGGGTTTCTTCGGCTTCGGCGATGGTTTGTCGGGCTTCTCCTCCACCTTGGCCTCAGCCTTCTTCGCCATAGCTTTTTCCGCCTGTTGGTAGATCTCCCCGATCTGGACGAGGATCATTTCCAATTGGGAATAATACAGTTTTTCCTTCATCCGCTTCTTGCGTTCGCGATGTCGGTTGAGGGACATCTCAAGGCGATCGCGTTCGGCCCGAAGTTCAGGCGACAGGTTTGTCTCGAACTCGCTGCGAATGAGATGTAGCTGGTGAGCACGATACCCGTCGAGCGACTTGCCGTTGGAAGCTCGTTTGGTCGCCCGCACACCACGGAACCACTCAGCGCGCGATCCGAGCCCGTCGCCGTTGTCATCGATCAGGGCATGCTCCGTGGCGAGCTTGCCAATGTTGTCGTAGTGACCGTAGGCGCCCTTAGAAGCCGTGATGAACATCTCCAGCAGTGACACCTGCTCGTCCTTGTCCAAGTCGGCTGACATGTCTGACAAGGCATCGGTGAAGAAATCCCCGAAGCGGGCAAAGTTCTGTTCGCCACCGCTCTTGGTGGCGGAAATAATCACACGATCCCGACCTTTCAGCCGGTCGAGGAAGGGGCCACTGGAGGAGGCGCAATTGATAATCGCCACAGGGCGCTTGAGAGGTTTCAACCACTCGTCGATCTGTTTGGCCGTCACATCCGGTCCCCGGAGGTTGAACTTGGCCTCGCGGCCGTTGTAGGTGCCGTGACCGATCAGAACCAACCAGAGTTCCTGTTGCGACTCCGACTTCAGCGAGGTGAGAGATTCCTTCAAGAGTTCGCCATCCTTCTTCTCCCCGAGTTCACCGACACCGATCAGGGTAAACTCCGCGCCCGCAGTTTTGGCCGCGTCTTTCACGCGCATGGCCCAGTTGGCAAAGATCTCTCCGTATTGTCGTTCGCCCGCAGCGCCGATGACGGCGACCACGTGCGGTTTCTCCACCACGTTGGTTTCCGCACCTCGCAATGTGAACGCCATCACGACGAGGAAAAAAGTGCACGCTCGAATCATGGCAAACCCCTCCATCTTCTCAGGCCCCATTCGGCAACGAAACACGCGAGTGCAAAGGCGAATACCAAGGGCGTGTGCCAGAGCGGCTCGCTCCACACTTCCATGACGGGAGATTTCTTGTTCGGCAGGCCTCGCGCGAAGGACGCCAACGAATTGGCAAAGATCATTTCTCCGCCGGTCTGCTTGGCCAGCGATTCGAGGAAGGCTCGATTGGGTGTCAGTGAGCGGAATTCCTCCGCGGCGAGATCCGTGGTCCAGCCGGCTTCGTCCTTGCCCACATTGGCGCCGGCGGCGTTGGTTACGGAGGTCTGCGCAAGATAACCTCCCGTGCCGCGAGGAACATATGTGGCGGTGTAGATGCCGGACTTCTCGTTGTCGGGTTCGGCCTGCAGGCGAATCGGTTCCAGCCGCACGCCATCGTCACTGATCGGAATGACGTTCAGGTCCACCGAGGCATTGTCCAAGGCCTGAAAGTCATGATCCTTTGCCCGCACGGTGAGCTGCACTGCCTGATTGGGATCTCCCGGAATGTCCGCCGCCTCCAGTTCAACCCGGCGCGGAACGTCCGCCACGAGATAGCGAATCATCTGGCGCCATGATTTGGAGAAATCCTTGTTCAACTCCGGATCGCGCATGCCCCACTTCCAGAAATCACCGATCGTCAATGCCGCCGTGCGACCGTGTCCAAAACGTTGCACGGCGATTGCCGGATGTTTCTCGCCGTGCATATCGCTGACCGTCGCCACCACACTCGCACCCGGCTTGATGGATCCGAGCGGATTGATGATCGAGAAGTCCGGCATCAGATCAATCCGGTCCTTCTCGGCGCCCTCGGTCTGTCGTAAACGAACCCAGTTCTGCAGGAGGCCTTCCCGCGTCAACTCGAAGCGCAGGGCCTCAAAGGATTCCATCGTACCGTCGTTGCCCACATAGAACGGCAAAAGATCGGCGATCGGTGTCTTGTCGTACTTCCCGTCCTGAAAGGTATCGATGCCACCGAGCATCATGAAGCCGCCGCCGCGCTCGGACACGAATTTGCGGATGAGTGATTTTTGGTCCGTGGTGAAAAACTCCGACTCGATGTCATCCAGGATGATTGCGGAGTATTCATAGAGCGTCTCGGCATTCGCCGGAAAACCGGTCCGCAGTTCTTCCTCGTCCTTCGTGTTGATGCGGATCAGGACGGGCTGGTCGTAGCGTTGAATCTCCTCCTCGGACTGGTTGCCAAATCCACGGAACAAGGGATTGCTGCTTTCACCGATCCGACCGCGGAAGACGAATTTCGGTTCCCGCTTGGCGATGCGAACCAGTCCGACCAGATCCGTCTGGTCATCGGGTTTGAGCGAACGGCTGAGGAACTTGAATTCCCAGTTGGGCCGCCCGCTCACGTAGAGGACACGATACGGACCGCTGCCACGATCGACGGCAATGATGCGGGAGTTGTTCGCCAAGGTCGCCTCGCGGGAGGTTTTCTCCCCATCATCCGTTTTCTGGGCGTTCTTCTCCAAATCCTTTTCCGTGCTCACGTAAAGGCGGAAGAAGGACACGCCGGGCTTGGCCGGTTTCAGTTGGAATTGAAAGCGCAGGTTGGAGGTCGAATCGGCCGTGGTCTCAACTTTTCGAGCCACCTCTTCGCCTTCATTGTCGTAGATCAGGCTGACGATTTTCTCGTTCTGAAATCCGTTCACGTCGACATGGGCTACCAAAGACACCGGCGCGTCTTCAAAGGCAGTCTGAGTCACCGCGATCTTTTTCACGCTGATGTCCCGGCCTGACTCGTTGCGCCCGATCGCCACGGGATAAACCGGGGCCAACCCCTTCGTTTCCATGCCCGTGTCCGGCAAATCGGTCGCATTCCCGTCGGTGAGCAAAATGATGCCGGCCAAGGGACGCCCCTCGTAGCGATCGCGAATCATTTCCAGACTTGAACAAAGGGCTGAAGAACGGCCCTTGAAATTCAATTCGCTGTAATCGTCCGTGGAGCGCAGTTTCGAATCGAAGTAGTAGTCGCGGACATTGAAGTTCTCACGCAACGCGGTGTGCCAAGGGGCGTTCCCGCCATCGATCACCTTCTTCAACTGATCACCACGACTCTTCGGATCGCTGCGATCATGGATCTCCATGCCCTGGCTGTTGTCCGCGAGAACGACAAAGAGATTGGCACCGGGCTTGGCGCGTTGACCGGTCCAATGGGGTTCCAGCAGACAGACGATCAGGGCCGCCAGACCAAGCAGGCGAAGAAAGATGCAAAGCGGACGGACCCCAGCCCTGGTCTTCGCACCGGCATAGCTCCAGAAGAGCGAGATGAAGCCAACGCCACCAAGGATGGCCGCCGGCGTCACCCAGTCGCGACCGGAAAGGACGATTTCTCCCAGAACGATTCCCATCAACGGTCTTTCCCAAGTTTCTCGTAATAGCGACGCACAGCGTCGGCAAAGCGTGTGGGAACGGGATCGCGATCGATCGGCACCATCGCTTCGCGTGAATTCATGCGCGCCAATTGATCCGAGATCTCGTCACGAATTTCGACCAGCGGGCTCATCACCGTGTTCTCCATCAGCGCCCACTTCGGCTCCTTGCTATGCCGCTTGAATTCGGCACGGGCCTTCCGAACCCGTTCGCGCACCGTCGATAGTCGATTGCGCATGTCATCCGTGCTGACCATCTCCTCGACGTTGCGCATGCGATCAGCCCAATCCGCGTAATCTTCCCCTGTAATTGGGCCCGCGTTGCGCGGATCGTGCTCGGCACGGATACCGGGTTGCAGCGGAAGAATCCCGCCAAACCCTCCGTTCGAATCTTCCCGGTTGTTGGCGCGGCCACCACGGCCGTTGGGATTCTCCGCGCGTCGACCGTTGGGGTCACGCTCGACGGTCCCTGGTTCGTTGCTGCCAGTGTCGTTGTCGTCACCCGGTTGACCATTACCACGACCAGGCTGACGTCCGGTTTGTTGGCCTTCTTGTCCTCGTTGGCCGGGCTGAGCACCCTGTTGACCACGCTGACCTTCTTGTCCGGGCTGTTGGCCTTGCGGTCCACGCTGACCTTCTTGTCCGGGCTGTTGGCCTTGCTGACCGCGCTGACCTTCCTGTCCGGACTGTTGGCCTTGCTGACCACGCTGACCTTCTTGTCCGGGCTGTTGGCCCTGCTGACCACGCTGACCTTCCTGACCGGGTTGTTGGCCCTGCTGTTCATTCCCTGGTTGCTGGCCGCCGGCCATGGCGTAGCGATTGGTCTGCATCTGTTGATTCTTCTGGCTCAGTTCGCGCCCGATCTGGTCCAGAAGTGAGTCGATTTCCCGGCGAGCCTGACGGAGGGCGTCGGCTTCGTTCCCGAGCACGCTCTCCGCGGCCTTCTCGATCTGGCGCTGGAATTCATCCAAATCCTTGGCACTCCGTTCACCGATCGATGACGCCGATTCCTTAAAGCCAAATTTGGTGAGTTCAGAAGCGATCTCCAAGGACTTGGGATCCTGCCCTTCGGTGCCCTCCTGCAACATTCGGTAAATGCCGGTGGTCAAGCGACCGCGCTCGCCGAGCTCTTTGGCCGTTTCACCGATATTCTTGGATTCACGCTGCACCTGGTTGCGAATCGCGTCGTAGATCTGACGATGCAACAAGGGTTCAGCGTATTCGGACTGCTGCGAAACCTGCTGGGCCTGCTTCAGCAACTCGCCGAGCTTGTCGTTCTGTGACTTGAGTTCTTCCGAGAGTTTTTCATCCTTGTTCTCCGACGCAAGCGACTGACGCTTGCTGCGCTCCGGAGTGCCCTTCAAGTCCTTGTTCAATTCCTTCTGTTTCTCGTTCATTTCGCGCACTTCCTGGCGCATCTGGCGCATGTCTTCGGCAAAGCGACCGGCGGTCTCCTTGCGAAAATCATCTTTCAAGTCCTTGAAGCTTTCCTCGGCACGAGTTCCGGAGGCGAGGGCCTTGGAAACTTTTTCGCCGTCGAGTGACTTGGCCGTCTGCTGCGCAGCCTGCCGGGCTTCCTGAAGTTCCTTTTGCGCGTCGGCCATCTGGGAATTGTTCTCCGACTGCTGCATGCGCTGGTTGAGTTCATCGATATCCTCCAGCACGCGCTTCTGTTCCTCGAGGAGGCGTTTGAGCTGACGACGAATCTCCTCTTTTTCCTGCTCGTCCTTGGCCGCCTGCAACTGGGTCTGCAACTCCTTCAGGCGTTCGTTGATGTCGCCCTGGCGTTGAGCAAGTTCCCGGAGGCGATTAAGGAATTGCAGTGCCTCATTTTGCTGCTGATTCTGTTCTTCCTCGGGATCGGCCAAGCGGCGGTTCTGGTATTGGTTCTCCTTCATCTTGAGTTCCAATTCCTTCATTCGCTGAGACTGCCCCTTGGAACCCTTTTTTCCCTTCTGCCCCTTCATGATGCGTTTATCCTTGGCCGCGAGTTGCAGCAGGATTTGAAAAGCCAATTCCTGTTTCTTGATCACGCTGTTAATCTTGGATCGATCCGACCGGGCATCCGCGAGCAGGGTGGAAGCCGCCTTCATGTGCTCCATTGCCTCGGCCATCTTGCCGCGATCGGTGGGATTCTGCATCTCGCCCAACATCTTCTGGCCCATCTCGATCGCCATCTTCTGGGCTTCTTCGAGGACGCCGACGTCGGACTTGTAACTCTCACCGAGAATGCGCTTGGATGTTCGCTGCTTGCGCTCGCCAGCCGTGGTGCTGAAGCCGGCCAAGACAAGGCCGAGCATCAGTAAAAGTTGCAGGGTGGTTTTCATAATCAGGGTTCCGTTTCGTTGTTTTCCGATTCGTATTCCTGTCGGCGGAGTTTCCAGCCGGCAAAAGTAATTTCCTTCAAGAGTTCCGCAAGTTGCGGGGCGCCGCCTTGCTGGCCCTGCCCTTGTTGTTGCTGTTGCTGATCCTGCTGCCCCTCGTTTTCAACTTCGGCCCAGGTTTCATCGAAGCGGCGAACTTCGGCAAAGAACATATCGCTTTCACGGCGGCGCTTTTTGCCGTTTGGCCCAGTGTCCTCCGCCCAGAGATAGTAGGTGATCAGGTTGTCCGGTTGGGCGTCGATGTCCTCGAGTGCAAGCATCTTGGTAAGCTTCAGTTTCTTGCGCGCCGGCACGTTGGTGGCGAGCACGGTCTCGACCGAATCCTGCCCGGCCAGACGATAGGAGAACCCGACATGGTCGAGACCGAAATCGTCGTAGGCCTGAATCTCGAATTGTATTTCTTCCAATGCGGAAACCTTCTGGTCACCGCGGGGAAAGAGGAACTTGACCTCCGGTTCGCGATTATTGAGGGAAACAAACACGAAGCGGCTGGGCACCTTGTTGGTGCGTCCATCGGCGTCACGAAGCACGAGCTTGAATTTGCGATTCCGGGTAAGCGTGTATTCCTCCAGCAAGGCGACGGCCTTCTTTTCATCCGTCTTCAATTCGAGGGTCTCGTCCGGGGAAACCAGCGCCGCGTATTCCACCGGTTTGTTCAACTCGAGTTGGAGTTGGATCTTGGATTCCTCCACGGCGGTCACGCGCCGGGTGTTCTCGATCTTCTGTTTCTCCAAACCGGTATAGGCGGGATACTCGATCTCGGCATCGGAACGTTCCAGCTTGGGATACTCAAAGACCTTCACCGTAAACTTCTTTGACGCACCGCCGGCGAACGCAACCTGGTAGACAAATTCCTTGTCTACTCCGGTCAGAGTGGTGCCGAACACCGGGTCCTGCATGCTCTTCACCATCGTGATGATCCGGGACGCCTCCGTGCCCGGATTCATAACGAAGCCCACATCGTCCGGCACACGTTCACCACCAAAACGAACGACCACCACGAGACTGCTCCCGCGCTCGATCTCAGCATCGCCCGGATCAACCTTTAATTCGAATTCCGGCAAGGTTACCAAATCTTCCTTTCCAGGAACGGTTTCCGCCCGGGCCTCCTGGGTCACCAGACCGGGGGTGACGTAAACGACGATCAATGCCAAGGCCGCCGCCAAGGCCAGCCAATGTGCGCCAACCGCGATGCGTTTGTGCGAGCGGGAAAACTTTTCGCTCCAACGACTGTGTGCGGCATGCTCGATGGCTTCACGAATGACCCGTTGTTGGAGATAGCTGTAGCAACCGTTCTCATCGGGTTTCTGTTCCACGGCCGCCAGCAAGAGCGAATTCAACTCGGGATAATCCTCTTCCACCTGCCGGGCCAGCCATTGCAGATCGGGAGCGAACCGTCGGCAGGAAACCCACACGATCAGTGAGCTGACAAAGGCAAAGCCGAGGAGCGACGGAACTCCCAATTCCGGTCGCCATCCCATGCTTTGATCAGCGGCAATCAGGGCGAGCGCACCAATGCCGGTCAGGGTCCAGCAAATCGCCAATCCACGCCACATCTGCCACGCGCGATAGCGAACAATCACTGGCTGAACGAGTTGACTGATGGCAGGAGGTGTCATGCGGGGACAGGAGTTGCGGCAGGACGTCCAAGACGCCCGGCGATGAGTATTTCCAGCGACAATAACACCAGCGCGCCGACGATCAACCATCGCCAGAGCTTTTGTTTGTTCTCCAATTCGGCGTTTTTCAGCTGACGTTTCTCCTCCGCGGTCAGCATTTCCTCGGAGGTATTGTTTCCCAATACGACGCCCAACTGCTCCAATTCCTCCTGCGCAAAGGCATCTGTGCGGCTTTCGCGGGGATCCACATTCACCGCAAAGCGCACCTTGTTCGTTCCGGAATTCATCGTGTACAGGCCGGGCAAATCAGTCTTGTCAAAAGACGTTGCACCCGCGTTCACGGTGACATCATTTCCGTCCGGAAGCTCCACGGACACTCCGCCCGCATTCTTCCCGAACGGCAGGGCCACCTTCGATCCGACGAGGTGTTGCTGCGGCGTCCGGCTCAAGGTGCCGCTCAATTCCATCATGGTGAAAACCAGCGGCACGAACTTGGTGGAAAGCCCCAGTTGGCTGTCCGTCGGATACCAGTTCGCCGCCATGACATAGGCGAGGCCTTTGCCCAGCGGCACCTGCACCAAGGCCGGATCGTCGTTGTCGAAACGCGCCAACACCTCCGAGCCATTCAACGACTCAGCGGGGAATTTCCGATAGCGCCAAAAATGAATCTTGGAGAAGTCGCTGAAACGCGGATCGGCAAAGGGCGTGAACAAGGGATGCTGAAACTGGACTTCACCGAACAACGCGTAGCGCGGTGGAACGACCTCTTCAATCCCGACCGGCGCCGCCTTAAAAACCTGAAACATCGAGATCATCGCGTTGACGTCCCGCGGCGCCATCAAGACATGCCCGCCCGTTTCGACGAACTTGCGCACGATCGCGATGCTGTCGTTCGGCAAGGCATCACACACAATCAGGAAATCGTTCGGCTCGAACAACTGTCCGGGTGAGTATTGGCGCAGCTTGAAGGCGTGATCGCGCGTGTCCTGCAACACGACCTGCATGAAGAAATACGGGGACTTGAGATCATCCGAGGGAACGGTCCCAAGGAAGTCCACATTCACAATTCCCGGGGTCGGCGGGATCAGCCAGGTGGTGTTGTCAAACTTCTCGGCGTCGCCGGTCAGCGAGAGTCGGGTGGAAGCGGTGTCGATCTCCGGTCGTTCCAGCGAAAGCACGCGGCTCTGGCCGGGAGGAACATAGACATCGGACGGCAAACCATAGGCTTGTCCATCCGCGGTCATCCATGTGACTTGGAATTGCTCCTGCTCGGAATCGGTGGCGTTGTAAACCCGCACCTTCTGCAAATCCTTGTCGGTATTCTTCGCGTCGCCCGGGGTTGGTGGCAGAAACTGAATGCCAGCATTGGGACCATCACCGGTTTCGATCTGGCGAATCTTGAGCTTCATGTCCGGCGGCCATTCAAAGGAATGCAATTCGCTCAAGTCGCTGCCCTTCTGCAGATCGCTCAACAGCTCGAGTCCGGACGGAATGTCGTTGTCCTCTTCATCATCCTGTTCTTCCAGCAAAGCCGCGGCACGAGCCAAGGCGGCACCCAGACGGGTCGACCCCCAGCCCGGCTTCAGCTTTTCAAATTCGCTCTTCGCCAAGGCGGCGCGTTGCCCGTTCGGCGTTCCCGCCCAGCGTTGGAAGGTGATCACCGGTTTAAAGCCCTGGTCGAACTGATACACTGCGATGGCATCCGACATGCCGGCTTCGCCCAAGGCTTCATTGAAAGCTTCTTCCACATTCTCCCACGCGCCTTCGCGCTGCATGCTGGCACTGGTGTCAACGAGGATCAGGGTGCGTTTGCCGGGACCCTCGTTCTTGCCCGCCTCGGACCCGTCCTTCATGAATGGACGCGCAAAACCGGCCGCCAGCAGCATCAGCACAAGACAACGCAGCAACAGGAGAAACAGATGCTCCAAACGACTCCGCTTCGTAATCCGAGGCGGCGACGGAGACAGGAACATGAGAGAACTGAACGGCGTCTTTTCACGCGAGGTTCGCCGGATCAGGTGGAAAATGATCGGCGCCGCGATCGCCGCTCCACCCAGCAAGAACAGTGGCGTCAGGAAACTCATTCTCCGCGGGCCTTGTTACGGCGGACGATGCGGCCTCGCCGCAAGCGTTCACGCAGGTAATCAGACAGGGCGAGTTCCATCGGACGATCTGTGGTGAATCGCTGGTAACCGATACCATTCTTGCGACAGGCGAGTTCCACCGCCTCGACGTGGGCATTGAAGCGCTCGGTGTAATCGCGGCGGGCCAGTTCCGGGTCGACGTAAACATCCTTCCCGGTTTCCAGATCGATGAACTGTGCCGACTTGTCAAAATCAAAGGTAAGTTCCGCCGGATCGAGCAGATGCATCAGGAGCACCTCGTGCCCGCTGGCGGACAGCAGAGCGAGGTTTTGCTCCAGTTCATCCAGCGGCGCGAGCATGTCCGACACCAACACCATGAGTCCGCGCTTGGTCACCAGCTCGGCAATCCGCTTGAGCGGGGAAGCAATGTCGGTGGCGTTGCCGTTGGCGGGTTTCTCCAAGGCATGCATCAACTGGCGCAGATGTCCGTGGCGGTGTCTCGCGGGAACGTATTCGCGAACCGTTTCGTCAAACTTCAGCAACCCGACCGCGTCGCCCTGCTGATTGAGAAAGTAGGCAAGCGTCGCCGCCAGGGTGTGGGCGTACTCAGATTTGGTGAATCCCTGCGAGCCGAAGGTCATCGACTTGCTACCGTCGACCAACAGGTGGCAACGCAGGTTGGTTTCATCCTCAAACTTCTTGATGTAAAGGCGATCGGAACGAGCCAGGAGTTTCCAATCCAGATAGCGAAGATCATCTCCCGGCGAGTAACCACGATACTCCGTGAACTCAACCGAGAAGCCATGGTAGGGGCTGCGATGAATCCCACTCCAGAACCCCTGGACCACCACGCGGGCGCGCATCTCCAGACTCTTGATCGACATCAAGGTCTGAGGATCAATCAACGTCCCGGCCCCGGCGGCATTGGTGGTGGCGGCCATGAAAAACTAAAACGCTTAACGAACGCTCTCGAGGAGTTTCTCGATGACGTTGTCAACCGTCACACCCTCGGCTTCCGCCCGGTAATTCACGAGGATGCGATGACGGAAAACCGGTTTGGCGAGCGCCTTGATGTCCTCGGGAGTGACATGTGAACGCCCTTGCAGGATGGCACGAGCCTTGGCACCCAGGACGAGATACTGCGCAGCGCGTGTGCCCGCGCCCCAACTGACCCAGTCCTTCACGAAGTCCGGCGCATCGTCCTGTCCCGGACGTGAAGCCGCCGCCAGCTTGACGGCATAGCGAACGACGTCTTCCGCAACCGGAACAGTGCGGACCACTTCGTGGAATCGAATCACATCCTCACCACGGAAGATCGGATTGATTGACTCACCCTTGGCGCCGGTCGTTTGTTGCACCACGGCAACTTCGTCATTCTCCGGCAGGTAATCGATGACCACGTTGAACATGAAGCGGTCGAGCTGGGCTTCCGGCAACGGATAGGTGCCCTCCATCTCGATCGGGTTCTGCGTGGCGAGTACGAAGAAAGGTTCGGACAACACATGCTTCACACCAGCCGCGGTGACCTGGTGTTCCTGCATGGCCTCCAGCAACGCCGCCTGGGTCTTGGGAGGTGTCCGGTTGATTTCGTCCGCGAGCAACATGTTCGCGAACACCGGCCCTCTCACAAATTCCATCCGCCGTTCGCCGTCGGATTCCTGGAGGATTTCCACGCCGATGATGTCAGCGGGCATGAGGTCCGGGGTGAACTGAATGCGTTGGAACTCCAAGTGGAAGATGTCGGCGATGGACTTGACCAGCAGCGTCTTCGCCAAGCCCGGCGCGCCCGTGATCAGACAATGCCCACCCGCCAGTAGCGCGGTCAGGATCTCATCGATCACCTCTTCCTGGCCCACGATGACCTTGCGCAGTTCATCGGTGATGCGCTGCTTGGCGGAGCTGATTTGCTCGACGGTTTCCTTTTCGGTCGGCTGCGGGAGTGGTGGGGTGGGATCGGCGCTTGGCGTCGCAGGTTCGGGTACTTGTATATCCACGTATGTCCTTCTTTACTTGGTGATTCGGTTCCAGATTTCAGTGGGTCATCGCGTAAAAGATCACGTTGATGCCCAACGGGTAGGCTTTCTTCTCTGAGAATTCCTTGAAGTAGTAATGATTCTCGCCCTCGCGTTCCCAACCGTCGCCGTTGTCGGTATTGTGGGCGACGAAGACGACCATGCGCCCCTTGTCATCAAAGATGCCTTTGAAGTGCACATCGCGGGCGTCTTCGCGTTCCCAAGTGACGCCGTGATACTGGCTCTCGGTACCGGTCCGAACATTGGGCACCTGCATTTGCCGCTTGGGCAAGGTGATGTCGAAAACCGTGTGAAAGACCGGGTGCTTCATATCGAGTTCCTTCGGCTCGCGATTGGGGAAGACCTTCTTGATCTCGATGTAGAAATTCTCCCACTCGGCTTCGCCCCAAAAGTCGTCGACCATCATGAAACCACCATTGAGCAGATACTTGCGCATGGTCTGGGCTTCTTCATCAGAGAAGTAGAGACGTCCGGGCTCGACCATGTAACACCAAGGGTGCTTGAAGAGCTCCGGGTCAGTGATGTCCAGTACCTTGCCATTGGGATCAACCTTCAACGAGGTCATCTGCATCAACCGCCAGGCGAGGTTGAGATCCGCATCCGGATAATCCGTCGCCCATCCACCGCCACCGCGGCCGCGCCGAAAATATCCGGACGATGATTGATAGCGCAATCGAACGAAGGTGAAGACGTCGCTCTTGAACGCCGGCGCATTGGTCCACATCGGCGTCGGCGCACTGTTCTGAAAAGACCGGGGATCGTTGGGATCACGGGTCCCTCTGAACCGTTGGGCAAAGGCCGTCACACTGAGGCCGATGATCGCGGCAACGAGCAGAAGACTGAGAATCTTATTTCGCTTCATTCGCCTCTTTCTTCTCATTCAGTTTCAGCAACAGACGATGCGCCTTGCGATAGCGGGGCGCTTCCTCAAGCGACTTGAGGATATGAATCCGCGCCTTGGACTTCTCATTCTGTCTGGCGTGCAGGCTGGCGAGGCGAAAGTGGACTTCAGCCGGATCGGCGGGATCGAGGAGCAACACCTTGTCCCAGGCGGTGATCGCGCGCTCGGGCTGTTTGGTCTTCTCGGATGCTTCGGCGAGGAAACGGTAAGGAATCGGTCGCAGCGGATTGATGGCAAGATATTTCCCAGCGTATTTCTGCACACCGGTCCAGTTCTCCCGGGCAGCTTCCAACTCCAGCAGACGTGTATTGGCGTCCACGGCATCTGCGTCCTGCAATGCCAGGCGAACCTGAAGCTTGCGTTCCGCTTCAATGTCGCCCAGTTCGCGATGCACGAGCGCCAAGAGGCGCAGCGCGCCGTCACCACTGATATCCATCGGGTAGGCCTTGAGGATTGTGTTCAACGGCTTCTTGGCCTCCTCGAATTCGCCGGCGGAAAGATGTGCCTTCGCCTGAGCGATCAGCGCGAAGTAATTATTCTTCGGGCGGCCGCCGAGATTGACCGGATCGCCGTTGTCATCGCGTAGGACGGTCCCACCAAAAAACCCCTTCTCTTCCTTCGGATCGGAGAAATCGAGTTCCGGGGCCAGGTTTTTGGCCAGTGTCTCCACGTAATCCTCAAATTCCTCATCGAGTTCATCCATCGGCTTGCAATGGCGTTCCAAGGCAACGTTGATCCAGTCACCTTTCCCAAGATCGTTGAGGACGTTGCGAAGCGCCTCGATGCCGAATTCGCGGATGATGTAGTCGACCACCAGATAGGATTCGTAGTACGCAAACTGAAGATGCTTGGGCGTCTTCGGCCGCAGGAAGGCCAAACTCAACTTGCTGACCGGCGTCAGGTCGCCGTCGCTGATAAAGCGGACGTATTCCGGTGTCATGCGTTGGCCCCACGAGGTGTCCTTCTGCAACTCCTCGTAAACCGAAATGCCCTCGCTAAGCCAGCGCGGCATCTTGTTCTTGGTCTTCGAAAGCGTGATGACGTGCGCGAATTCATGCCACAACACGGCCTCCCAATTCGACGGCGTGCTGTCCTGCGTGCTCGGGCTGTTGGCCGTGATCACGGAACCAAAACAAACCCCAAGGAAACCTGGGTTGCCGGGCATGCCAAAAGTGCGCACCGCGAAATCGTTCTGGCTGGCAAAGATCTCCACGATGGTCGTCCGCAGCAGCTTGATGTCGTATTTCTTCGTCAGCTCCTGGTGGGCGCGCGTCAGTAGATCGAGCGCCTTCTCGCCCCAGATTTCGGCCTCACGCTTGTCCATCCGCACGATGAAATACTCATTGGTCAGCACGGCGTACTTATCAGTGGCATCCTTGAGTGTCAGCAGATTGAACGCGGTGACATCAAAACCGTCATCCTCGTGCACTTCGTTGGCCAGGCTCCATCCCTCCTCCTCGTCCCCCAACCGCAAGAGGTCCTGTGACAACTGGATCTTGGCCTTGAGAAGATCGGGATCGAAGACGAGCGCCTGGCGCTGGGCAGCCGCGCCTTCCTTGAAGCGATACTTCTGTGACATCTTGCGACCGATGAGATGATCCACCTCCGGGTTGTTGCTGTAGTGCTTCAACGCGTTCTGACGAAACTTGCGTTCGTCCTCCGGCTTGTTCTTCAAATGCGCAATCACCGCACGGAAAGCCCAAGCCTCGGGATGCCAAGGATTCACTTTCAGCACTTCCCCGAGCAGTTCCTCGGCATCACCGTATTGTTCGCCATCGACGAGATGATCGACCATCAGCAGCTTGCAGGGAACGTGATGTTCATTGATCTCCATGGCCGCCGCGATCGCCTTCTGCATGGTTTCTCGATCGGAGGGGCGGTAGGCGACGGCGAGTCCGAAATGCAGATCCGGATCGCCTTCGATCTTCTTGATGCCTTCCTGAAAGTGTTTCGCCGCCATCGCGTAGTCGCCCTTGGCCAAGGCAAGGTTGCCGATGGCCAGGTAGGTTTCGCGGGTGGTGTCGTCGGCCTTGAGGGAGGGAAGCAAGAGACGATCGAGCACGGTCTTCGGATCCGCACCGAGCAGCAATGCCGCTTCACCAAGCGTCGTGATGTTGACCGGATCCTGATAAGCCCAGGTGCGCGTGCTGGCGAGGCGATTGATGTCGCTCAGGACGGTTTCGGCTTCGTCGGGGTAACCATTGTAAAGATAGACCTCACGGGCGGCGAGTTTGAGGCGGATACTGGTGCTGAGCGGGTAGCGTTTGAAGGCGTTGGTAACGATCCCCAAGGCCTGGGCGTATTGGCCGATCGCCATGTGCCCTTTCAGTTTGATCACGTTCCAATCTTCATCGGAGCGATCTTCTTCCAATTCCTCGGCAGCCATATCGATGGCTTTCTGGAAGTCCCCTTTCAACAGCAACTCCCGGCCATCGGCAGCCTCGGCCGCCAACAGACGCGGGGCGAAAACGAAAACGAGGAGAATTCCGAGGACGGAACCAATCCGTTGCCTGACCCGACGGGCGGGTCCGTTGTTTGTTTCAATGCACATAGTCCCGGGTCCGGAGACCAGGTAACGATTGGGCTGCGGATGTGTTACGTCAATTCGACGACCGTGCCAAGCTCGGGCTTGGCTTGAGAGAGAATGTCCGCATTTTCATTCTCCGCCAATAGATCAGGGCAGTTCCTTGATCCGCACGTTTCGATACCACGCTTCGCTGGGAGGACCGCCGTGAATCTGCAGGGCGATAATCCCGTGCAGCGGAATCTTCGGGTCGGGTTCGCTATAATCGATCGTCTGCTCGCCGTTGATGGAAAGCCGGATACGTTTGCCTTCGCAGCGGATTTCGTAGGAGTTCCATTCGTTTCGTTTGAGGATCTTGTCGGTGAGTTTCTTGTCGGCCTTGGCAAGCACCTTGCGGCGGCGGGACTCGTCGTAGAGGCTCCCCCACCAGCCATCACCCATGTCGGCCTGGTAACCGATCACTTCGTGATGATTGGGAATCCGCTCCGTGCGGATCTGAATACCGGCGTTGGCCCGCTTCCCGCCGAGCAGCTTGAATTCCAGCCGTAGGACGAAATTGGTGTAGCGCCTTTTGGTGCAGAGGAACTCATTGTGCGGAATCTTCGCTTTTAGACTTCCCCCCACGACCGCGTCGTCATGGATGCGAAAAGTCTTCTTCGTATCGCCCTCCCAGCCCTTGAACGATTTGCCGTCAAAGATGCGAACGAAGCCCTTTTCCTTTTTCGCCGCTTGCGCGCCAGTCACCAGCACGAGGGCGGCCAGCATCAACAATGTTCTGCCAAAATTCTTCATGGATCTCGCGAAAGTGTATGGCAACCCGACCGGAGCGCAACGCTCGAACCGGCAGGTTATCCACCCTCCTTTCTTGCCTTGTTCGAAACTAGCTTTACGCTCGGTCGCGTCTCGATGTCCGCCAACGACAAAATCAGCGTCCTGCTCGCCGACGACCACCAGATCATGCGTCAGGGACTCTGCCTCATGATCCCGAGGCCGCCGACCTGGAACTGGTCGGAGAAGCCGACGACGGCATGGCGGCCGTCGAACTTGCCCGCGAACTGAAACCGGACGTCCTCGTGACCGATCTGATGATCCCACGGCTGCATGGTTTGGAGGTCATCAAACAGGTTCATCGCGAACTCAAGAAGACCAACATCCTGGTACTTTCGACCCACTCGGACGAACCCTTGGTCAAGGAAGCCCTCCACAACGGCGCCACCGGTTACCTGCTCAAGGAATGCAGCAGCAACGATTTCATGGAGGCTCTTCGCACTGTTGCGCAGGGACGTCGCTACATGAGCCCTGCCTTGGCTGATCGCATCGTCGAAAACGCCATCCGCGGCAAGGACGGCGATGACACCGATATCTACGACACACTCACCAGCCGGGAACGACTCGTCTTGCGCCTGGCGGCCGAGGGGAATTCCACGCCGCAAATCGCCAAGAAACTCTTCATCAGTCCGCGCACAGCCGAGACGCATCGCGCCAACCTGATGCGGAAACTCGCGTTCAATTCGCAGACGGACCTAGTCCGCTTCGCGATCCGCAAGGGCATCATCTCACCTTGAGGCTCGTTCATGGCCGCCGATTCCTTCACCGAAATCCTGGCTGCCCAACAGCAGTTGCTCCTCGTCCGCGAGGAAGATGAGCGTTTCCGAATCATTGGCCGCGAACCGGTCTGGTGGAGCGAGATCCACGAGGCGCCGAAAGAAGATGCGATCAACATCACCGATTGGTTCCCCTTTCTCTCGGTGTTTCTCGAGGAAGCCGAAGAGCTTTGGCAGGGCGAAATTCAGGGCGGGCTGGAATCCGATCTTTGGGTTGAGGAAACCCTTGATCATCATGCCACCTTTCACCTCCGCGCCCAGGCACTGCTCGTGGGCGACCAACCCGTGCTCAGCATCCAACCCATGGAGAAGGTGTACCGGCGCATTCAACAAAGTCTGCAACGGGGACGCACGGAATTGACCCATTATCGAAGGCGCAGTCAGGAACACGATTTCAAGGAAACGATGATCCACTGTCTGGTTCACGATCTCGTCGGCAGTCTCTCGGTGGCCGAAATCATCTTTCGGCAGATGCAGGAACGCGACGATCTGACCCTGCAAGAGGAATCCGCGCTGGGTGTCGGTCGCAACGCCATGCACAGTGTCAGCAGCCAATTGCGCAGCATGGTCGACGTATTCTCCGCCGAATTAAAATCGGTCGAACATTACGAGACCGACCCCGATTTCGCACCCGACATCCTCGATTGCGTGATGGTGGAACTCGTCAGCACCGGTCCCGCATTGCGAGCCAAGAAGATCCAAATTCAGAACGAGATTCCGGACGACCCGGCCCTGCGTTGGCCCGTGGTGGGCGATCGCAACAAACTCCAGCGCATCGTCTTCAATCTGTTGGAAAACGCGCTGCGCCATTCACCATCAGGGGGAACCATTCGCGTGCGCGTGGGCGGCAACAAATCACACTCCCGCGTGGCGATCGATGACGAAGGTCCCGGCGTGCCGGAGGATCAGGCAGGTGAAATCTTCAAACGTTTCGCCAGCGACAAGCGCCGAGGTGGCAAGAGTGGCCTCGGACTTTTCTTCGCCCGCATGATGATTGATCGCTGGGGCGGACAGATCGGACAAGAAAAGTCCGATCTCGGAGGTGCGTCGTTCTGGTTTGAACTCCCGCGTGCGCGGGAGGACGAAGGCAGCAACTAAATCCGGCTCACTTTCCCTTGGCGAGGAGACCGTCAACGATATTGGGAATGTCGATGGACGACGGATGACCGGTCGTGGCGACCTTGCCTTCCTGATCAATGACGTAAACGGTGGGAATACCGCGGATGCCATAGGCGGTCGGCGCCTTCGCCCGGAAGCCGCCATCGCCAGCCCAGACATTGTAAGTCTTGTCCCAGCCCTTTGATTTCAAGTGACGGACCGCCGCATCCTTGGTGCTGTCGATGCTGAGCGCGATGAGTTCGACCTGGTCACCCCATTCCGGATGTTTGTCGCGGTAGGTCTGCATTTTGGCCATCGGGGTCTGACATGGCCCGCACCAACTGGCCCAGAAATCCACCACGAGCACCTTGCCCCGGAAGTCGGAGATCTTCTTTTTCTTATCATCGGCCAACAAAACAAATTCCACGTCCGGAGCCATCACGCCCTTGGAGAGGCTGACCTTCTTCGCGACCTTCTTGGGAGC